>CBRG010000196.1 GCA_000470535.1 Streptomyces sp. AW19M42 | reverse complement strand
CCAGCAGGGTCATCTTCTGCTTGGCGTTGTGGGTGTCGAAGCAGTACCAGGTGCGGCCGCGGCCGGGGCCGGGGCCTGGGCCGCGGGCTGCGCGGCAGGGGCGGTGTGGTTGGTGGCGGTCGGCGCGGTCACGGCCGGAGCCGTGGGCGCCGCAGCCCCCGCGGCTGCGGCGCCGGGAACGGGCTTGTCCGCCGTGCCGGACGTACCCGGCTTGTAGTCGGCGAAGAAGTCCCACCAGGCGCGATCGACCGAATTGGGATCCTGGAGGTACTGCTGGTAGATCTCGTCGACGAGCCACTCATTGGGGCCGAAAGCAGCAGCCGGGTTCGAACCCGGGCTTGCTTGGTCGGTCGAGATGCTCGAGTTACTGGGGGACTGAGACGACACGGCGGCAACCGCCCTCTTCCGCTTCACAAGGTGGTGGACAGCGGAAATCAAGGCTACGCCTCCCGGACCGTTCCATGCGGACCGGGCCGGTCTTCGTCGTGCAAGTCACATCGAAAGTCGGGTTTCGGCGCAGGAAATGGCGGGAAACAAGCTTGGTTCCGCATTGCTCCGGGTACGCGAGACCGCAGTTACGGCCCCTTGGACCGTACCCCTTGAACAGAACACGCAGAACGTGCCCTTCCGGTTCGAACCCTATGTCAACCTCGCGGTTGGTGGATCCCCGGAAGAGTGACGCGGATGCGGCATCCGCGAACTGATTCGGCCACACCGATCCGTCCGCCGTGCAGATCCACCGCCCAGCGGGCGATAGCCAGGCCGAGCCCCGTACCGCCGTCGCTGCCCGGACCGTGCGGGGACGTCACGTCGCCCCGGTTGAAACGTTCGAAGACCCGGTGGCGCTCGGACTCCGGAATGCCGGGGCCCTCGTCCACGACCTCCAGATGCAGCGACTCGGGCTGAGCGCCGCGCCGGGCGCGCACCGTCACCCGGCCGTGCGGCGGGCTGTGCTTCACCGCGTTGTCGATCAGGTTCGCCACCACCTGGTGCAGCCGCTCCGCGTCCGCGTGCGCGGTCAGCTCGGGCGGCGACACGTCCAGATGGAGGTGGACGTCCTTACGGGTGGAGTTGCCGGAGCCGGAGGACAGCCGGCGGTGGCCGGTGGCCAGGTTCGCCTCCTTCAGCACCCCCGACAGGTACGGCCACACCTCGAAACGGCGGGCCTTCAGCGTGACGACACCGTTGTCCAGCCGGGACAGGTCCAGCAGCGTCTCCACCAGCCTGCCGAGCCGTTCGGTCTGCTTGAGGGCGGTGCGCATGGTCTCCGGATCGGGCGACGACACCCCGTCCACGACGTTCTCCAACACGGCTCTCAGCGCCGCGATGGGGGTGCGCAGCTCGTGTGAGACATTCGCCACCAGCTCCTTGCGGTGCCGGTCCACGGCCGCCAGATCGTCCGCCATCAGGTTGATCGTCTGGGCCAGATCGCCCAGCTCGTCACGCCGGTCGGCGCCGCTCACCCGTCTGGTGTAGTCGCCGTGCGAGATCGACCGGGCCACGGCCCGCATCTCGTCCAGCGGCGCGGTCAGTCCGTGCGCCACGAACTGGGTGATCAGAAGGGTCGCGATGACCGAGAACACCGTGATGAACCGCAGCTCGGTACGGGTGCGCAGGGCGACCATCAGCAACCCGGTCGTGATGAAGACCGAGACCACGACGAGGGTGCCCAGCTTGGCCTTGATCGAGAACGGCCGCAGCCCCGGTCCGGGCGCGGTCATGGCGCGGGGGTCTCCAGGGCGTAACCGACACCGTGCACGGTACGGATGCGCTCCGCGCCGATCTTCCGGCGCAGCGCCTTGATGTGGCTGTCGACGGTCCTGGTGCCGGAGGCGTCCGCCCAGTCCCAGACCTCGGCCAGCAACTGCTCCCGGGACAGCACCGCGCGCGGCGTGTTGGCCAGGCAGACCAGCAGGTCGAACTCGGTCGGCGTCAGATGGACGTCGTCCGCCCGCACCCGCACCCGGCGCTGCGCGTGGTCGATCTCCAGCTCACCGAGGCGCAGGATGCCGCTGCGCGGCGTCACGGCGGCCAGCGCGGCCCGCTCGACCCGGCGCAGCAGGACGTGCACCCGGGCCGCCAGCTCACGCATGGAGAACGGCTTGGTCATGTAGTCGTCGGCGCCGACCCCGAGGCCGACGAGCATGTCGGTCTCGTCGTCCCTGGCGGTCAGCATCAGGACCGGCACCGGGCGCTGGGCCTGCACCCGGCGGCAGACCTCCAGCCCGTCGAAACCGGGCAGCATGATGTCGAGCACCATCAGATCCGGCTGCCAGGCCTCGGCCGCGTCCACGGCCGCGGGGCCGTCGAGCGCGGTCTGCACCAGGAAGCCCTCGGCCCGCAGGCGGGCGGAAATGGCATCGACGATCGTCGCGTCGTCCTCGACCACCAGCACCCGGCGCTGCGCGCCAGGGGTGGCCGCGACACCGGTGTGGGTGGTGTGTGTCTGTTCCATCGCCCCGCCCCTGCCCGTTCTCGCGGGGGCCATTCCCCCGGACGCACGGTTATCGCTTGTGAATTTCGCGGGAGATCCCGTTATCGGTCAGCAGCGTAAAGGCAGCGGGCGGTTCCCGGCTACGCAGGGTGCAAGAGCGCGGGGGCGCGAGGCCCGCCCGAAGGAGGTGGAGTGTCGCTCTTGTGGCGCTTGGCCCCGGGCGTCCCAGGGGCCGGGTACCCGGCGGGGCAATCTCAGTCGGCGCGAATTGCGAGATGGACCACGTCGGGCACACCTCGGGCAACGCCTACCTCTTCGGTTCGAACCCCATGGAATCCGGCATCGCGCAGGGCTTCCTCGAACTTCGCGGACGGCTGTGCGGACCACACCGCGAGCACTCCGCCGGGCGTGAGGCGGCGGAGGCAGTCGGCCAGACCGGCGGGGGAGTAGAGGTTTCCGTTGTCCTCCGTGACCGTCCAGTCCGGTCCGTTGTCGATGTCCAGACACAGTGCGTCGTAACGTTCCGTGGAGGTACGGAGGTGGGCGAGGAGATCCGTCGTCAGGATCCCGGTCCGCGGATCGGCCAGCGCCTTTCCCGAGATCCCGGCCAGCGGCCCGCCCAGGTGCCAGTCCACGATGGCCTGCTCCCGCTCCACCACCGCGATCCGGCCCCAGCGCGGTTCCGCGGCGGCCCGCGCGAGCGAGAACCCGACGCCGAGGCCGCCGATGAGCACCGCCGGGGCCGGCCGGCCGGTGGGCAGCGCGGCGAGGGCGGCGTCGATCAGCAGCCGCTCGGAGCGCCCGTCCGAGGTGTCCATCAGGAAGCACCCGTTGGCGATGATCTCGAAGTCCTCGCCCCGCCTGCGCAGGACGACTTCCCCGTACGGTCCCTCGCGGCGGTCGAGGGTGAGGGGGGCGAGGGCGTCGGGGCCGTAGGTGTGGTGCATGGCGCGGGTCTCCGGTGGGTTGGTCGACGGGTGCGGGCACCGCCGGTAGGTGTCCGGCCCATCCTGGCCCGACCGGCGGTGTCCGGGCCAGCGGGGTGCCCGGGTGGCGGTGTCGGGTGCGGCGGAGTGCCCGAGCGGGGATGGCCGGTACGGTCCGGTCGCGGCGCGGCCGGGTCAGGGGCGCGGTGCCTTCTCGCCGTGCACCGCGATGTGCTCGGCCGCCAGCCACGGGGCGAGGCCGTCGACGAGCATCGACAGGACGGCCGGATCGGCGGTCGGGGCACGGCCCGTGCGGGCGGCCAGCCGCATCTGTTCGGCCCGCTCGGGCAGGTGCGGGTGGTAACGGGCGAAGAGCTCGGCGCACTCGGACAGATCGCTGGTCCAGCCGCCCCGCCTCGGCATCACCAGCGTGAAGCCCGTCCGCACGATCCGGCGGGCGACGCCGCGGCTCATGGCACGGCGTTCGGAGTCCGTCGCGGCTCCGGCCGCCCGCTCGCGCCAGCGCGGCGGCAGCAGGCACAGGTCGCCGTTGGTCTCCCGGGCGAGCAGCGAGGTCGGACGGTAGCGCGGCAGCTGCTCGGCGAGGTCGTCGCCGAGCAGCGGGGTGCACAGGCAGGCGATGAAGAAGCCCGCGTCATGGCGTTCGAGGTCGCTGAGCAGGGTGTCCCTGCCGGACAGCAGGATGCCGACGCCGTCGATCTCCGCGAACGACGCGTCGAGTCCTGCCTCGACGGCGTCGGCGCCGGCCCGGTCCGCCTCGGTGGGTTCGGTACGCAGGGCGAGCTGCGGATCCAGGTCGGAGACGCCGGGAACGGCCGTGCCGCGCGGAATGCTGCCGTAGACGTAGGCACTGTCCAGCCGGTCGGGGCCGAAGACCTCGGAGAGCCGGGAACGGGCAGCGGCCACGACCGGTGCGAACCGCTCCGGCACCCGGCTCAGCGAGCCCTCCCGGGCGATCGTGCCGTCCGGTTCCAGCCCTCTGTCTTCAGTCATACGGGCACTCTGCCCTGCCGCCGGGACCACGCCGAACGCTTTTCTGCCTCGGCGTGCCCGTGACCTGGGCGTGCCCGTGACCTCGGCGCGTCCGGGGCCTTGGCGTGGCCGTCATCCGGCGTGCCCGGGACCTCAGCGTGCTCCCGGCGGCGCGGTGAACGTCACGTCCGCCGCCCGAGCGGTGACCTCGGCACCGCCGCTGATCGCCCATGCCGCGACCCGGGACACCACGGCGGCCGGGACGGCGGCGCTGATGCCGGGGGCGGCCGGGATGTCCTGCGTCGCGTGGGCGTCGTACGGCAGGACGACCCGGTAGCCCAGGGCCAGGGCGGTACGGGCAGTGGCCTGGACGCACATCTCCGACATCACCCCGCACACGGCGAGCGACTCCGCCCCGGCATCGCTCAGCAGCTCTCCCAGCCGGGTGCCCGCGAAACCGTCGTCCCTGGTCTTGCGGATCACCACCTCCGCAGGACCGGCCTCGACCGGCAGGTGCAGAGCCCAGCCCGGGGTGTGCGGCGCGTCGCCCGAGCCGGGGGCGCCGTCGTTCTGAAGGTGCACGACCAGCGCGCCTCCGCTCCGGGCCCGTGCGATCAGCTCCGCCACCCGACCCAGGAGGGCGGCCGCACCGCCCGTTCGCCCGTCACCCCCGACTTCTGGACGTCCACGACCAGCAGGGCCTGCGAGGGGGGCGCGACATCGTTCATGGCGTCATCCTGTCCGGCGCGGCCCGCGCCTTCCACGGGATTTCGCGGGGTTTCACGGGAGTTCGCGGGCGCTCCCGTGTGTTGCACGGAGGGCGGACGGAGGCAGTCGTTCCCTGATCGCTCACAGCGAACACGGCTTGGGGAACATTGAGCAGCTCATAAGCATTGAGTCTGCATAGCTCAACTTGACTGCCGAAGGGGAGATCATGGCTACTGAGTCCAATGCGGTCACACCGCTCACCCTGCCTGTGCTGCCGCTCGACGACGAGGTCGTGCTGCCCGGAATGGTGGTGCCTCTGGACCTGTCGGACACCGAGGTGCGCGCCGCCGTGGAGTCCGCGCAGGCCGTCGCCCGCGAGGGAGGCGGCAAGCCCGAGGTGCTGCTCGTCCCGCGCATCGACGGCACCTACACCGGCATCGGTGTCATCGGCACCGTCGAACAGGTCGGACGGCTCTCCGACGGAGACCTCGGCGCGCTCATCCGTGGCCGCGGCCGGGTACGGATCGGCGCCGGCACCGGCGGACCGGGCTCCGCGCTCTGGGTGGAGGGCACCCGGGTCGATGCGTCGGCCCCCGACCCCCTCCCCGGAGCCGTCGCCGAACTGGCCAAGGAGTACAAGGCACTCGCCACCAGCTGGCTGAAGCAGCGCGGCGCCTGGCAGGTCGTGGACCGGGTCCAGCAGATCGAGGACATCTCCACGCTCGCCGACAACTCCGGATACTCCCCCTTCCTCACCACCGCCCAGAAGGTGCGGCTGCTGGAGACCGCAGACCCGGTCGCCAGGCTGAAGCTCGCCATCCAGTGGCTCGGTGAACACCTCGCGGAGCAGGATGTCGCGGAGTCCATCGCCAAGGACGTCCAGGAGGGCGTCGACAAGCAGCAGCGCGAGTTCCTGCTGCGGCGCCAGCTCGACGCCGTCCGCAAGGAGCTGTCCGAACTCAACGGAGACCCCGGCTCCGGCGACGAGTCCGACGACTACCGGGCCCGCGTCGAGGCCGCAGAGCTTCCCGAGCACGTCCGCGAGGCCGCGCTCAAGGAGGTCGACAAGCTGGAGCGCTCCTTGGACCAGAGCCCTGAGGGCTCCTGGATCAGGACCTGGCTCGACACCGTCCTCGAACTGCCCTGGACCGAGCGGACCGAGGACGCCTACGACATCAAGGGCGCCCAGGAGATCCTGGACGCCGAGCACGCCGGTCTCCAGGACGTGAAGGAGCGCATCACCGAGTACCTCGCGGTGCGCAAGCGGCGCGCGGACCGCGGTCTGGGCGTCGTCGGCGGGCGGCGCGGCGGCGCCGTACTGGCCCTGGTCGGTCCGCCCGGCGTCGGCAAGACCTCGCTCGGGGAGTCCGTAGCGCACGCCATGGGCCGCAAGTTCGTCCGCGTCGCGCTCGGCGGCGTCCGGGACGAGGCCGAGATCCGCGGCCACCGGCGCACCTACGTCGGCGCGCTCCCCGGGCGCATCGTCCGCGCCATCAAGGAGGCCGGTTCGATGAACCCGGTCGTTCTGCTCGACGAGATCGACAAGGTCGGCTCCGACTACCGGGGCGACCCGGCCGCAGCCCTCCTCGAAGTGCTCGACCCGGCCCAGAACCACACCTTCCGCGACCACTACCTGGAGGTCGAACTCGACCTCAGCGACGTCGTCTTCCTGGCCACCGCCAACGTCCTGGAAGCGATCCCGGAAGCCCTGCTCGACCGGATGGAGCTGGTCAGGCTCGACGGCTACACCGAGGACGAGAAGGTCGTCATCGCTCGCGACCACCTGCTCCCGCGCCAGCTGGAGCGGGCCGGTCTGGAGCGGGACGAGGTCACCCTCGACGAGTCCGCCCTGCGCAAGCTGGCCGGCGAGTACACCCGCGAGGCCGGCGTGCGGAACCTTGAGCGTTCCGTGGCCCGGCTGCTGCGCAAGGTCGCGGCCCAGCACGAGCTGGGTGACCGGGAGCTGCCGTTCACGGTGACCGATGAGCACCTGCGCGGGCTCATCGGCCGGCCGCACCACGTTCCCGAGTCCGCCCAGGACCCGGCCGAGCGCCGCACCGCGGTGCCGGGCGTGGCCACTGGGCTCGCGGTGACCGGCGCAGGCGGTGACGTCCTCTTCGTCGAGGCCTCGCTCGCCGACCCCGAGACCGGCGCTTCCGGACTGACCCTCACCGGCCAGCTCGGTGACGTCATGAAGGAGTCGGCGCAGATCGCGCTGAGCTTCCTGCGCTCGCACGGGGCGGAGCTGGAGCTGCCGGTGGCGGACCTCAAGGACCGGGGTGTGCACATCCACTTCCCGGCGGGCGCGGTCCCCAAGGACGGCCCCAGCGCGGGCATCACCCTGACGACGGCGCTGGCCTCGCTGCTCTCCGGACGGCTGGTCCGTACGGATGTGGCGATGACCGGTGAGGTGTCGCTGACCGGACGGGTACTGCCGATCGGCGGCCTGAAGCAGAAGCTGCTGGCGGCTCACCGCGCGGGCATCACCACCGTGGTGATCCCGCAGCGCAACGAAGCCGACCTGGACGACGTTCCCGCCGAGGTGCTGGACACCCTGGAGGTCCACCCGGTCACCGACGTCCGCCAGGTGCTGGAGATCGCCCTCGCCCCGGCCTCGGCCCCGGCGGAGCGGAGGATCCCGGCCGCGGCGTAGGTGCCACGTCGTGACGGACGCGGCACCGCGCACACGGCCGGTACGGCCGGCCCGTCCCCCTCACGGGGTGGCGGGCCGTTTCGCGTGCGGGAGGCCCTACGGGCGGTAGATCGTGCCCGGGACCGGCTCGGCGGGCGCCATCAGCTGGGGGACCGTCACGAAGGTGTAGCCCTGCTTCTTCAGCGCGTCGATGATGCCCGGCACCGCGGGCACGGAGCCCTTGTAGATGTCGTGCAGCAGGATGATGCCGTCCTTGCTCGCCTGGTCGAGTATCCGCTTCTTGATCAGCGCGGAGTCGGTCGTCGAGTAGTCCTTGGCGGTGGCGCTCCACAGGATCTGGGAGAGCCCCAGGTCCTTGCTGATGTGGGAGACGGTGTCGTCGGTGCGGCCCTGCGGCGGGCGCATCAGCCTCGGCTTCTTGCCGGTGATCGCCGCTATCGCGTTCTGCGTCTTCTCCAGCTCGGCGCGTATCTGGGCGGGCTTCTTGTCCGTCAGGATCTCGTGCGACCAGGTGTGGTTGGCCACCTCGTGGCCCTCGGCCTCGATCCGGCGGACCGTGTCGGGGTGCTTCTTGACGTGGTTCTTGCCCAGCAGGAAGAAGGTCGCGTGGACCTTCTCCTTCTTGAGTATGTCCAGCAGGTGGGGGGTGTCCTCGGCCGGGCCCGCGTCGAACGTCAGCGCTATGCACTTGGCCTTGCGGCAGTCCACCGGGCCGAACGGGCCCTTGGAGTCCGAGGCGGCGTCGGCGCGTGCGGAGCCGGGGGCGGTGGTCTCCATCGAACAGCCGCTGAGCGTGAGAGTGAGGGCTGTCACAAGGGTGACGGCCAACCCCGTACCGATCGACTTCGTCCTACTGGGCAAGGCAGGTCACTCCTTCGTGCTGAATGGCGCACTCGGCGTGCACCGGGAGTGACTATACACATCGCGTATACATGCAATGTATAGCAGGGGGGCTTGTCTCCTCCTGAGGCTGAATGCCTGGTCAGGGACGTGAAACGGGAAGAACCCGGCGACGGGGTGCGTCACCGGGTTCTCCTGCGGGGAGGGTGCGTCGGGCGGCTGCCGGCGGGGCGGCTCAGCCGTTGGCCAGCGCCTGTACGCGGTCGAGGGCGCCGTTGAAGTGGCTGTGGTCGCCCACGGTGGGGCCGGTCGAGGTGTACTGCCACATCGTGTAGAAGCCCCAGCCGGCCGGGAGCGCGCCGACCGTGGTGTTGTAGCGGGCGACCCAGAGCGGGTTGGTGGCGCCGAAGCCCGCGTTGTTGCCCGTGCAGGTCTGCCACCAGCTCGTCGCGGTGTAGATGACCGCGTCCCGTCCGGTGCGCGCCTTGTAGGTGTTCACGAAGTCGCGGATCCAGGAGACCATCGCGGCCGGTGTCTTGCCGTAGCACTGGTCGCCGTACGGGTTCCACTCGATGTCGAGTGCGCCCGGCAGCGTCCGGCCGTCCTTGGACCAGCCGCCGCCGTGGTCGACGAAGTAGTTGGCCTGGACGGCGCCGCTCGTCGAGTCCGGGGTGGCGAAGTGGTACGACCCGCGGATCATTCCGACGTTGTAGGAACCGTTGTACTGCTGGGTGAAGTCCTCGTTCGTGTAGTACGTGCCCTCGCTGGCCTTCACGTAGGCCCACTTGACGCCGCTGCTCCAGAGGCCGGCCCAGTTCACGGCGTTCTGGTGGCCGCTGACGTCCACGCCCTCGGTCTGCACAGCGCGGGTGTCGGCCGGCAGTCCGCCCCGGCCGTCGTGGGCGGCGACGCCCATGCCCATGGTGGCCGAGCCCCGGGCGGGCTTCGTGGGGTCCCCGGCGGCCGGGTTGCCCGCGGCGCCGGCGGCGCCGGGCAGGGTGACGAGAAGAGAGAGTGCTGCGAGCAGAGTTCCCGCGGCCGCGAAGCGTGAGCGGCGGGCGGTCTTCGAGCCGGGTCTGTGCACGGACATTGCGTGCCTCCGAGGCCTAAGTGGGGGGATCTGCTGACTCAGGGACCGGCAGGGGGACCCCTGATGGCGCGGCATGGTGTGAACATGCCATACATGACGCTACGCACGTAGACCCGTGCTGCGGAAGGGGGCCAGGGCGGTGCCGTTGGTCTACTCCTGCGAAATACTGGCGGAGCTGCGGCGATGACCAGCGGTGAAAGAAACTTTCAGCGGCAGGAAAGCTCATGAGGGGTGTTGACGTGCACGGGAGCGAAAGAGGGAGCGAACCGGACGCAGCGGGGGCAAGTGGTGTGGACCACGAATTTCTTTCCCTTGAGCTGGAGTTGGCGGTGTTCCTGCGCCGCGCCCGGGCGAATTCCGGCGAGATGGCGCGCGAGGTGCACCCGGAGCTGGAGGCCGCCGCCTACGGGCTCTTCGTGCGCCTGGAGTCGGCGGGCCGGCAGCGGGCCACGGACCTCGCCTCGTACTTCGGCGTCGGCAAGGCCACCATGAGCCGTCAACTGCGGGCCCTGGAAGGTCTCGGACTGGTGGCACGCGAGCCCGATCCGGCCGACGGGCGGGCCTCCCTCGTCCGTCTCACCGATGAGGGCCTCGAACGCTTCCGGCGCGTCCGTGACGCCCGCCGGGACCGCTACGTGCGCAAGCTTGCGGACTGGGACCGGGCCGAGGTCGCGGAACTGGCGCGGCTGCTGCACCACTTGAACGCCCGCGCGGAGGACTGACGGCGGTGCGCCCCGGCGCGGCACCACGCCTGCATGCCGCGCACCGGCTCACAGCTCCGCGTAGACCGCCGTCGCATCGTCGTGGGTCTTGGCGCGCCGCAGCCGCGTACGGTCCGGGTCCGCGTCCTCCAGGGCCCGGACCCGGTCGATCAGGCCCTGGGGACCCTCCTTGCGCAGCACCCCGAGGCAGTCCGTCCAGTCGCCCTCGCCGAACATCTCCGTCCAGCGGCTCGCGCCGTCCGTCATCGCGGCCAGGGCCCGCACCTCGGCGCGGGGCGTACGCCCTGTCACCGCGCGCTGCGCCACGGCCGGATCGGCGGCGGCGGTGAAGAAGCCGCCCTCCTTGTTCCGGGCCCGCGCGTCCGCGATGGCCTCCGAGGCGAGCACTTCGGCGGGCAGCCGGTCGAGCCGGTCGTCCAGCAGGGCGCGCACGGTTCCGTCGGGCGATTCGAGGAGCAGTGCGGAATCGGACAGGACCAGGTGTTCGATCCCGGCCTCGTCCCAACGCACCATGACGACGGTTGCCTGTGGTGTGCGCACGTGAGAAAGGTCACACAGGGCACGGTGCGTGTCCGCGGTGCGCCGAATGGACTCGGCCAGGATCTCCCGCAGGGTCAGATCTCGCCGCGAACCCGACAGTTCGACCAGGGCGCCGCCCAGCCGTGCGGTGAACCACGGGACCGAATGCACACAACCGTCGTCCCCCCGCGGCGGGGTGACCCCGTCGAGGAGTACCAGCCCCCCGCCCTGGCCGGAAGCGGGGAGGACGGTGGCGGCCCAGTCCTCGTTCGAGCGCCCGGGAATGCCGGCGGCGGTGGCGAGCTCCATACGCATACGCTCAGTCTGCACGACGTCTTCACGAGGCGTGCACGGAGCCGGGGCCGACTCGTACCAGCAGGTCAGGCGGCGGCCGGAGCGGAGGTAATCACTCCCCCTGGTGTGCGGGCGGGCATCTTGCCAAAGCCCGCCCGGAAGTTCCAGCCGGATGGTCAGGTGTGTCCGCGGGGCCCCACGGGGAGAGTTGTTCGTCAACTCTTCAGTGTTGTTCACTCGTTCGAGTGGCGGGGCGGTTGATGCGCGCCCCCTCTCAAAAGCACTGGAATGGTCAGAAGCCGTACCAGGAGGCGGGGCGCTCGTTCAAGTGGCCGTGCGTCACCTCTGCTTCAAGGGCGGACGAGTCAAGATTGCGAGCACCGGTGCAGAAGAAGCGGCCTCGGAGCAAGGGCGGCAAGAACAGCGGTTCCGAGGTGGCGTCTTCGGCGCCGGCTGAAGGCGGGCGCACCGTGCGCGTCCGCAGTCGGCTGGTCGCGGGAGTCGCGGTCGTCGGGATCACCGTCATAGCCGCGGGGGCCCCGGCCGCCCTCAGCGCCTCGTCCGAGCTGAACGACTCGCAGCGGCTGGTCACCCTCGCGGAGCTGAACCAACAGGCCATCGCGCTGGCGCACTCCCTCGCGGACGAGCGCGACGAGGTCACCGCGTACATTGCCGCCGGCCGGGAGGGAAAGCCGGGCGGGACCGGCACCACCGGGAGCCGGAGTGCCCGCGTCGACCAGCAGGTCGACGAGATCCGCGACGCGGCCCCCGAAGTCCTGCGCCGCGACCTCTCCACCATCCCCTCGCTGCGCCGCGACGCCGTCAGCGGCAAGGGCTCGGCGCTGGAGGCCCACCAGTCGTACTCCGAGGTCATCGCCAAGCTCCACGGCCTCGCGGACGAACTCGCGGAGAAGACCCCGCCGCGCGCCGCCGGGGCGGGCCGCGCCCCGCTCGCGCTGGGCCAGGCCACCGAGCACGCCTCGGCCACCCGCGGGCTGCTGCTCGCCGCGCTCGCCGTCCCCCGCAAGGAGCCGGTGACGCAGACCGACCCCCTCACCGGGCTGCCCGTCCAGACCCAGGACGACGGCGACACCAAGGACGACCGCACCCGTGACGAGCTGAGCGCCGCCGCCCAGCAGGCCAGGGTCGGCGAGCTCTCCTCGCTCGCCGACTTCGACCAGGCGGCCGGCGCCACCGCCCGCGACAAGCTCGCGTCCACCGTCACCGGCCCCGAGGTCAACAACGCGGAGAAGTACCTCGCGGAGCTCACCGACCGCCCCGAGCTCTCCGACGCCGACCAGAAGGTCAGCGGCAAGAAGACCGGGGCGGCGCTCTCCGCCCGGATCGACCGGATGCGCAGCGTCGAGTCCGCGCTCGGCACCGCCCAGGTGCAGCGGCTGGAGCAGCTGCGCGACGACGACGTCACCGCGCTCGAACTGCGGATCGCGCTGCTCGGCGGCTGCCTGCTGATCGCCGTCGGCGTCTCCACCGCCGTGGCCCGCACCCTCACCCAGCCGCTCGCCGTGCTGCGGATCGGCGCCGCCCGACTCGCGGCGGAACCCGACACCGCGGAACCGGTCCGCTACACCGGCCGCAACGACGAGTTCGCCCAGGTCGTCCGGTCCATCAACGCCCTGCACGGCAGGCTGCACGGATTGCTCCACGACTTCAACGGGCGGTTCGGGAAGCTGGAGAGCGAGCGCGCCGAGCTGATCGCCGGCCGTGAGGCGCTCACCATCCAGCGCGCCGAACTCCAGGTCCACACGGCCGACCTGGCCGCCCAGCTGGAGAAGCTGAAGAACACCGTCCACCACACCTTCGTCAACCTCTCGCTGCGCAACCTCGGCCTCGTCGAGCGCCAGCTCGGGGTCGTCGAGTCGCTGGAGGAGCGCGAGCAGGACCCGGACCGGCTCTCCACCCTCTTCAAGCTCGACCACATGGCCACGGTCATGCGCCGCCACAGCGAGAACATGCTGGTCCTCGCGGGCGCCGAGCACGGGCACGCTCACCCGGGCCCGATTCCGCTGGTCGACGTGTTGCGCGCGGCGGTCAGCGAGATCGAGCGGTACGAGCGGGTCACGATCCAGTCCCTGCCGCCGCACGCCCAGATCGCCGGTTTCGCCGCCGACGACCTCAGCCACCTGGTCGCGGAACTCCTGGAGAACGCCACCTCCTTCTCGCCGCCCGACTCCCAGGTCCAGCTCTCCGGCTGGCTGCTGGAGACCGGCGAGGTCATGCTCTCCGTGCAGGACGAGGGCATCGGCATGTCGTCCGTACGGATGGGCGAGCTCAACACCCGGCTGGCCGACCCTGCGCTCTTCGAGACGGGGGAGCAGAACGCGGACGGCGCCGGCCTCGGCCTCCAGGTGACGTCGCTGCTGGCCGCACGCCATGCCGTGCGGGTCCAGCTGCGCGAGCAGAAGGGCAACGGGGTGACGGCGGTCGTCGTCCTGCCCACCGCCCTGCTGCCGAAGGCACCGCCGGCCGCCACCCCGCCGCCGGTCAGCGCGCCGGGCGAAGCGCCCACACTGAACCTGCCGGGCTCGGTGGCGGAGGCCAACTCCAACGCGCTGCCGAGCCGCGCACCGGCGCCCTCCGTCGACCCGCTGATCGCGGCGGCCGAACAGACGATCGCCGAGTCCGAGGCCGCAACGCAGCCCCAGCCCGCACCGGCACCTCAGCCTGCACCGGCGCCCCAGCCCGAACCCGAGGCCGCGCCCGCGCCGCAGGCCGCGTCCGCACCCGAGCCGCCCCCGGAGAGTTCGCAGAGCGACGCCGAGACCACGATGCAGGTCCGGCTTCCCCGGGCGCCCGAGTTCGACGACGTACCCGAGTTCACCCCCGCGCCCACCTTCGGGGAAAGGCCCGAGCCCACGCTCGCGTCCGGCCCCTACGCCATCGGCCCCGACACCCACGAGCGCGCCGCCGACGAAGGCCCGCAGCCGGACACCGGCCCGGACACCGGCCCGGCGGGCACCCCGGCCCCCGCACCCGTCGCCGCCCCGGCGGCCGACACCGTGCCGGGCCCGCGCCAACCGGAGCCCGGCCGCGTCACGGACGGGGTCACCGACAAGGGGCTGCCCAAACGCACCCCCAGGGTCCTCGCGTCGACCTCCGCCCCCGCTGCGGAGCGCGCGGGCAGCGTGGACAAGGAGGCCCTGCGCCGCCGGCTGGGCGGCTTCCACCAGGGTGCGAAGAACGGCCGCAGGGACGTCGAGGCGGAGATCGCCGAGTCCGCCACGCCGGGGACGGCCGTTCCGGCCGCTCGCACCGCACGTACAGGCCACACTGAGGCGGCCGACCGTACCGACGGTCGAACCGACGAGACGGGGGACACAGTCGAGGAGGCACGCAGTTGACTGCGCCCAGCACATTCGGGCTGAGTACCGAGGCCCGGAACCTTCAGTGGTTGCTGAGCAATCTGGTGGAGGAGGTGCCAGGGGTCCACTCGGTCACCGTCGTCTCGTCGGACGGCCTGATGCTGCTGTCCTCCGACCCCGGCCACCAGACCGCCCGGGCGCCGGGCAAGCAGGACGGCCCCCGGGGCTCCAGCGCCGACCTGGCGACCATCGTCTCCGGAATCGGCAGCCTCACCATCGGTGCCGCGAAGCTGATGGAGGGCGGCGGCGTCAAGCAGACCATGGTCGCCATGCAGGAAGGCAGTGTCTTCGTCATGTCGATCAGCGACGGCTCGCTGCTCGGCGTGCACGCCACCCCCGACTGCGACATGAGCGTCGTCGCCTACCACATGGCGCTCTTCGTCGGCCGTGCCGGCCACGTACTCACCCCCGAACTCCGCAGTGAGCTGCGCAAATCGATGGAGAGCGCCCAGTGACCCACGCTGCTGCCGGCCCCGCCCACAGGCTCCCCGTGCGCGGGGCCGACAAACGGCCCGCACGGGTGCGCCCGTACTCGCTCACCGGTGGCCGCACCCGGTTCGGCCACGTCCTGCTCGTCGAGACGTTCGTGGCCGCACTCGAAGCCCCGGACGAGCGTCGCGAACTGACGAATGGCAACCTGGCTTCGCGCGTCATGCCGGAGCTCCAGGCCATCGTCGAGATCTGCCGCCGGATGCGTACCGTCGCGGAGATCTCCGCACTGCTGAAGATGCCGCTCGGCGTGGTCCGGGTCCTGCTCAGCGACTTGGCCGACCAGGGAAAGATCCGCGTGTACGGGACCGGCCACGACACCGGCCAGCCCGACCGCGCACTGCTCGAAAGGGTGCTCAATGGACTCCGTCGTCTCTGAGTCGCCGCTGTTCGCCCCGCGTCAGCCGGGGCCGAGGGACCAGGCAGAAGAAGGTCTGCAGGCCTGGCAGCTGGACCACACCAGGGCCCCGGTCGCCACGAAGATAGTGGTCGCGGGCGGCTTCGGCGTCGGCAAGACCACCTTCGTGGGCTCGGTCTCCGAGATCACCCCGCTGAAGACCGAAGCGGTGATGACCCAGGCCAGCGAGGAGACCGACGACCTCAGCGCCACGCCCGACAAGGTCACCACGACCGTCGCCATGGACTTCGGCCGCCTCACGCTCGACGACGACCTCGTGCTGTACGTCTTCGGTACCCCGGGCCAGCAGCGCTTCTGGTTCATGTGGGACGACCTGGTGCGCGGCGCGATCGGCGCGATCGTGATGGCCGACACCCGCCGACTGGCCGACTGCTTCCCGGCCCTCGACTACTTCGAGAGCTGCGGACTGCCGTACATCGTGGCCGTCAACCATTTCGAGGGAACGCCCGGGTTCGAGTCCGGGGACGTCAGGGAGGCCCTGACCGTACCCCCGCACGTACCTGTTGTGATCATGGACGCGCGTAACAGCACCAACGTCGTCGAGGCGCTGCTGGCCCTGGTGCGCCACGCCCTTGAGACATCCCCGGAATAGCTTGCACGTCACACACAACGGAGAACCGCGATGCGGAAGATACTCATAGTCGGAGCCGGCCAGTCCGGGCTCCAGCTCGCCCTGGGACTTCAGTCCAGAGGGTACGAAGTCACCCTGATGTCCAACCGCACCGCCGACGAGATCCGTTCGGGGCGGGTCATGTCGACGCAGTGCATGTTCCACACCGCGCTCCAGCACGAGCGGGACTACCAGCTCGACTTCTGGGAGTCCCAGGCCCCGCGCATCGAGGGCCTCGGCGTCTCGGTCGCCGCGCCCGACTCCTCGCGGGCCGTCGACTGGGTCGGCAAGCTGGACGGCTTCGCACAGTCCGTGGACCAGCGCGTGAAGATGGCCGGCTGGATGGACACCTTCGCCCAGCGCGGCGGACAGCTCGTCATCCACGGCGCCGCCGTCTCGGACCTGGACTACTTCTCCCGCACCTACGACCTGGTGATGGTCTCGGCGGGCAAGGGCGAGCTGGTCTCCATGTTCGGCCGGGACGCCTCCCGCTCTCCGTTCGACGCCCCGCAGCGGGCCCTGGCCGTCGCGTACGTCCACGGCATGGGCCCGCGCCCCGAGCACCCCGACTTCGACGCGGTCCGCTGCAACCTGGTCCCGGGCGTCGGCGAGCTGTTCGTGATGCCGACGCTGACCACGTCCGGCCGGGCCGACATCCTGTTCTGGGAGGGCGTACCGGGCGGTCCGCTCGACGTCTTCCAGGGCGTCAAGGACCCCTCGGAGCACCTGGCCAAGACGCTGGAGCTGATGGAGCGGTTCACCCCGTGGGAGTACGCACGCGCCACGAAGGTCGAACTGACCGACGCCAACGGCACCCTCGCCGGCCGTTACGCCCCCACCGTCCGCAAGCCGATCGGCCGGCTGCCCGGCGGCGGTCTGGTGCTCGGCGTCGCGGACGTGGTCGTCGCCAACGACCCGATCACGGGCCAGGGTTCCAACTCGGCCTCCAAGTGCGCGAACGCCTACCTGGACTCGATCATCGAGCACGGCGACGGCGAGTTCGACGCGGCGTGGATGCAGTCCACGTTCGACCGCTACTGGGACACCGCCCAGCACGTCGTGAAGTGGACGAACGCGATGCTCGGCGTCCCGCCGGAGCACGTGCTGAACCTGATCGGCGCCGCCGGCCAGCTCCAGCCGGTCGCGGACCGCTTCGCCAACGGGTTCAACGACCCGGCGGACTTCGACAACTTCTTCTTCGAGCCGGAGAAGACGAACGCGTACCTCGCCTCGGTGTCCGGGGCCTGAGCGTTCTCCACCCGCTGGACGGGCCGGTCCGCCCAGCGGGTGCGCTGTCATCCGGTGGGTGCGGTGGAGACGCTGTACCCGTCGTCCGAGCCCCCGGAGGCCCCTTGGGGGAGCTCCGGCGCCTTGTACGTGCTCAGCGGGGCGCTGTCCGGATCCGGCCTGACCGCGCCCAGCAGAGGATTCGACGCCAGCGGCGAGACCTTCACCAGGGAGCCGGGGCGGGGCGCCTGCACCACCAGCCCGTTGCCGATGTACAGCGCCACGTGCGTGGCCTTCGGGAAGTAGATCACCAGGTCACCCGGGCGCAGCGCGCTCACCGGCTCCTTCCGGAGCTGCCGCCACTGCTCCTGCGACGTGCGCGGAATGGTGCGTCCGGCGTTCGCCCAGGCCTGCGAGGTGAGCCCGGAGCAGTCGAACGAGGAGGGGCCCTCCGCGCCCCACACGTACGGCTTGCCGATCTGCCGCACCGCGTACCGGACCGCCTCGCCGCCCTCCTCTGACGGCGGCCGGGTCGCGGACAGGGCGCCCGAGGTGACCAGCGCGTCCTGGGCCTCGGCCGTGCCCTTCTGTTCGAGGCCGGACACTTCGGCGAGCTGGTCCGCGGAGAGCGTGGCGAGCTTCGCCTCGACCTCCTTCAGACGCTTCTGCACGGCGTCGCGGTCCTTCTTCTGCCGCGCGGCCAGCACCTGCTGCTTGTCCAGCACCTTGCGGGACTTCTTCGCCAGTTCGTCGGCGTGCTTCTCGGCGCCGGTGAGCCGCCGCACGGTCGCCACCCGCCCGGCCGCCAGCCGCTGGATGACCTGCCCCTGGTCCAGGGCCTGGGCGGGGTCGCGGGACAGCAGTAGTTGCAGATACGAGGAGAAGTCGGAACGGCCCTGGTACTGCTGGCGGGCCAGCCGTCCGGCGGCGTCGCGGCTGCGGGACAGCGAGAGGCGTGCGGTGACGAGGGCGGAGTCCAGCTTCTTCGCCTCCGCGGTCCGCTTCCTCAGCTCGGCCGCCGTCCCGTTGTAGGTCTCGGTGGCCTCCTCCGCCTGCTGGTACAGCTTCTGCAGCTCCACCAGCAGCGCGGCGGCGCCGGTGCCGGGCGCCGCCGCTTCCGGGGCGGACTCGCCCACGGGGGAGGGTGAGGGCGCGGCCACGGCGGCGACCGGTGAGGTCACGACGACGGCCGCGAGCGCCACCGTGCAGACGGAGCGCACGACGCTGCCCGGCACGACATCACCTCCGATAGCGGGGTGATTCGTCGGACCACCCCATAAGTGAGCGCAATGACCTCTATACGCTCACCTGCCGTGAGGTGATTCAAGAACCGAGGTGCGTGGCGGCGACCCGATCCCCCGGAAGGCGGCGGTTCCACGCCGCCCTTCGGACGGTGGTCAGTCGACCGGGAACGCGTAGACCGTCCGGCCGCGCCGGACGACGGCGCTCTTCCCGAAGGGCAGTACCTGGTACGTGGTGGTGACCGTGGCGCCCTTCGGGTCCTGTTCCCCGATGTCCTGGAACTTCCACAGTCGCCGCCCGTCGGCCGCCGCGAACGCGGTGACCTGGCCGGAGCTCGCCGCGAGCAGGGTCCCGCCGGTACCGCTGACGCTGATCACGGGGGTCGTGTCGGTCCGCGGCCCCTCCGTCGAGCGCTGCCAGCGCGGCCGCCCGGTCTCCCGGTCGACCGCCCCCACCTCCTGGTTGCTGTTGGTGGTGTGCAGCAGGGCGCCGGCCTCGACCGAGTTCCCGAAGTGGGAGCCGTGGGTGCCGTTGAGCGTCCACTTCGGCTTTCCGTCGGGCGTCCCGAAGGCCCGGAGGTCGTCACCGACGGCCGCGTACAGCAGGCCGTCCGCATTGCCCACGGCCGCACCGCCGGGCGTGACGGTGCCGAACGCCTCGGTCCACTTCGGCTTCCCGGTCTTCCGGTCGAAGCTGCGGAACCTGCCCTTGCCCTTGGCCGCCTTCACGTCCGCCGGGGTGAGCGACTGCTGGTCCTGCCGTACGACGATGTCGTCCGGCCGCACCGCGATCAGCCGGTACACCGGCGCCTCCGGGCCGCGGCCGGTGGGTACGGACGTCCGCCACAGCTCCTTGCGCTGCTCGATGTCGTACCCGAACAGGTACGACTTGACGACCACCTTGTCCTTCCCGCGCTTCTTGCCCTTCTTCGGCTTGGGGGCCTTCACGGTGGACTGGGTGGAACCGGTGAACCAGACGGTCGAACCGGACGCGCCGACGAGCTCGGGCACCACCAGGTGCGGAGCGCCGTCGAATCCGTCGGCGTACGCCAGCCGGTGGGCGACCTTGCCGTCCTTCGCCGACAGCCACAGGAACTCGTCAGGACCGGCGACGAAGCACAGCTCCTTGCCCGCGGGCAGGGCCGCCTGTCCCTCGGCGGCGTCCGCGTTCCGCCAGACCCGGTGACCGGTGCGCAGGTCGATGGCGGTGGCGTGGGCCGCGTCGGTGAGCACCAGCAGCCGGTCGTTCCAGAGCGCGGCGGTGCGCGGGGCCGGTTCGGACGCCGGGTGCGCGTGGATCCAGCGCGGCCGCGGAGGCAGTCCGGCGACGGCGGCCCCGCTGGTGCTCGGGGCGGGCTTGGCGTCGTCCGTGGGCTCCGCGTCGTCGCCGGAACCGAACGCGAGCACCCCGCCACCGCCGGCGAGGAGCCCGGCGACCCCGGCCGCGGCACCGATCAGCAGGCTCCGGCGTCCGGCAGAGGGGCGCTCGGGAGCGGCCGGGAGCGGGAAGGGGGCGGGAAGCGGAGCAGGGTTCTGGGCGGCATGGGGTACCGGGAAGGCCGCGTTGGGGAAGGGCGCCGCGGGGGCGGTGTAGGGCAGCGGCTGGGGAGACTGGGGCGCCTGACCGGCCGGAGGTCCGGCGGGGCCGGGCAGCTCACGGTTGAGCGAGAGCTGGGTCGTCGCCATATCGGACCGAGGGGCATGGGGATCGATGATCCCGAACTGGGCGGTACGGGTGTCCCGGCGGGGCGCGGCTTCCCCGGACCCACCGCCAGGGGGGAGCGCCAGGGGCACGGCGTCCTGCACGTCAGGGACTTCGGGGGCGTCCGGCACGTCCGGGCCCTCCGGCACGTCCGGGCCCTCCGCCGCGTCCGGGCCCTCCGCCGCGTCCGGGCCCTCCGCCGCGTCCGGGCCCTCCGGGGCGTCCGCCGCGTCCGCCGCGTCCTTCGCGCCCACCGCGTCCGTCGCGGGCACGGCGTCCTCGATGACGGGGGGCGCGGTCTCCAGCGCCTGGGCGCGTACGCCCTGTTCGGCCACCGCCGCCGACAGCGGAGCCGGTAGCCAGTCGCCGCCCTTCGCGAGCCCGGCCGCGCCCTCCAGGGCCAGTTCCGCGGCCACCGCACCGGCCGTCGGCCGGCCGTCCGGGTCCTTCGCCAGGCAGCGGCCGATCAGATCGCGCAACGCGTCCGGCACGGAGGCCAGTTCCGGGTCGGTGTGGGCGATCCGCTCGGCGGCCTCCGTCGCGGGGCCGTCCGCCAGCGGGGTGCTGCCGGTCGCCGCGTACGCGAGCAGCAGGCCCAGCACGAAGAGGTCGGAGGCCGGACCGGCCTCCTCGCCCTCGATCTGCTCCGGGGTGAGATAGCCGAGCCGTACGGAGAGCTGCCCGCCCGGCCGCGCCTCCGCGTCAGCCGCCGCACCCAGCGGGCCGAAGGCGGTGAGCCGAGGCCCGTCCGCGGCCAGCAGCACCGTCCTGGGGGCGAGGCCCTGCAGTACGGCTCCGGTGGCGTGCACCCGGGACAGGGTCTCCGCGATGCCCGCGCCCAGTATCCGCACGGCCCGTTCGGGGAGTGGCCCGGCGGTCTCGATCGCCTCGGCGAGGGTCAGCGCCGGCACGTACTCCGCGGCCGTCCAGAGCGGCTCGTCGTCCTCTGCCCCGTCCGTACCGGTGTCGAGCTGCGCCGCCACCCAGCCACCGGCCAGCCGGTCCGCGGTCCGGGCCTCCGCCTCGAAATGCCGCCGGAAGGCGGGCAGCGCGGCCAGCTCGGGCCGTGCCGCCGTGATCACGGCGAGGTCCTGCGGGGTCGCGCCGCGCACGAGGTACTGCACCGCCGCGGCCGTCTCACGCAGCCGCGCCAGCGCCGTGTACGGGCCGAAGCGACGTGGATCGTCCTGACGCAGCGCCTCCATGGCGCACCCCCTATATGACCGTCCTCGGACCTGACCGTCGATCTTACGGTCTCCCCCGAGACAGGGAGCATCGCCCCGGTTCGCCCCCTATGTGTCATCCTGGCTTCGACCAGGGCCACTTGGGGCTGTGGCGCTCGCGGCCGCCGGGGGCGTACTCGTACACCCAGCCGCGCTGGATGCCCAGCCGCTTGGAGTACCCGGCGGGGACCCGCCGGTACGCGTGCACGGCGGCGGGCCCGCCACCGGCGTCCGGGACCGGGACCTCGTACCACTTGGGCGGGTGGCCGGTCGCGCCGAGGAGGACGGGCAGGGCCCGCCCGTCCAGCGGGCCGCCGGTGAAGGGGACGTTCTCGCTTCTCACCGCCCCAGTCTGACCGATCAGTCCGGGGGCAGCAGGTGCGCCGCCTCACCGACCACCGGGATCAGCCGCTCCGCCAGCCGGCCGGCCGGACCCGCCGCCGTCTCCAGGGGCAGCAGCTCGGCCACGGCGGTGGCGGTGGCCGGGTCCGTGGCCGCGGTGATCGCGAGGAGTCCGATGAACTGGTCGACGAGCCAGTCGCGCAGCTCCGACGCGGCCGGCCGCTTCCCCTCGTCCAGCCAGATCAGCGAGGCCGCCTCGACGGCCGCGATCCAGGTGCGCACCATCATCCGCAGCCGGGGTCCGGGATCGCTGCCCGCGCCCCGGCCCAGGTGCAGCAGGATCTGGTCGGCCGCAGCCCGCCGTACCTCGTCGACGATCGTGCTCGTACGGGACGTCTCGGCGACGCTGCCGCCGCGCAGCAGCGCGCTGAAGCCGGCGTCGTGCTGGTCGACGAAGGCGAGATAGCGGTCCAGCACCCGCGTCACCCGCTCCGTGGGCGGGCCCACGGCCGGTTCCGCGAAGCACAGGATCAGTTCCTCCGCGGCGGACCTGAGGGCCGCCTCGTACAACTGCTGGCGCCCGCCGGGAAAGTAGCGGTAGACCAGCGGCCGGGAGACGCCGGCCACCGTGGCGACCTCGTCGAGCGAGACCTCGTCGGGGGCCCGGTTCGCGAAGAGGGTGAGTGCCGCACCGAGAAGCTGGGTGCGCCGCTCCTCGACGCTGAGCCTTTGGTACGCGCGCTGCGGGGGCGCGGCTGCGGCAGGGGTCATACCCGCAACCCTAAGGGCTTCCACCCTCAGGCGAGCAGGCCCGAGTTCTTCCACAGCCTGCGGCCCACCCCGTTGAGCACCCCGATGTCGTCGAAGAAGTCGGTGAGCCGCTTGGCGCCCGACTGCATGACCTCCGCCCGGTGTCCGCTCGCCCGTACCTGGGCCACGGCCTCCTGGCGGTCCAGGCCCACGTTCTCGTACACCTGCGGGTTGACGAAGCAGACGGAGAAGACGCGGGCCGCCTCGCCGCAGCTGACCCGGGTCAGCTCGCGCTCCCAGCGCGGCGCGGTCACCATCTGGCGGCGCAACTCCTCGCGGGCGTACCGGACGTGCCGGGCCTCCTCGATCACGTGGATGCGGGTCACGCCGCGCACCAGGCCCTGGACGCGCTCGTCGGGGAAGGTCAGCCGCTGCATCCAGTCGAGGATCTCCTCGCCGAGCAGGGTGGCCGCGAACGAACCCGGCGTGGTGGAGATGGTCTTCAGCACCCGGGCGAGGTTGTGGTAGCGGCGGGGGACCGGGTAGCAGGGCGCCCCGCCCCAGGTGATCATCCGGCCGAACATCATCGAGTGCCGGCACTCGTCGGCTATCTCGGTGAGGGCGTAGCGGACGTGGTTGCTGACCACCGGCTTGTCGTAGATGTGCCGGACCAGCAGCTGCATCAGGATGATCTCGAACCAGATGCCGAGCGAGGCCAGCGAGGCCGACTCGTGCCGGGCCAGCTCCTGCTGCTGCTCCAGCGACATCCTCCGCCACATCGGGGTGTCGTAGAGGGAGATCAGCTCGGGCGGCCAGAACCACTTGCCGTCCTCGGCCACCGAGTCCCAGTCGAGCTCCTTGTCGGGGTCGAAGGAGTGCTTGGCCGAGGCCTCCAGCAGTCGTTCCGCGATCTGCTCGCGGTCCCGGAGCGGGCCGAGTGCGTCACGGAGCAGCCGCACATCGTGTTCGGTCACTGTCGTCATGGCTGGTGGCACCTCACACATGGGTTACCGGCGGTCACCTCTTATGAGACCGTCTGTCAGCAAGCTCGTCAATCCCTTACGCACGACTTGTTGACCCGGCGTCTACCAACGTGTGAACCTGCCAACTGAGCCAGTCGGCATGTGAATTGCCGAAGCATGCGAGGCGAAGGAGCCGTCCATGTCGACCCATGACCTCTACACCACCGCCCCCGACCAGCCACTGTGGACCGTGCCCGCCTCCGGAGCCGCCCGCTTCAGCTGGGACTACGACGACGGCCGCGAACGCCTTCTCGCCCTCTACCAGAAGGGCAAGGACAAGCAGTGGGACGGCAACAAGCGCATCGACTGGAGCCTGGAGGTCGATCCCACCGACCCGCTCGGCACCCCTGACGAGGCCCTGACCCTCTACGGCACCCCGCACTGGGCGAAGATGAGCGAGAAGGACCGGGGTGAGCTGCGCAAGCACTACACCTCCTGGCAGTTCAGCCAGTTCCTCCACGGCGAGCAGGGCGCGATGGTCTGCGCGGCCCGGATCGTGGAGTCCGTCCCCGATCTGGACGCCAAGTTCTATTCCGCGACCCAGACCATGGACGAGGCCCGGCACGCGGAGATCTACGGCCGGTTCCTGCACGAGAAGATCGGGATGCTCTACCCGGTCAACGACAACCTCCAGGGCCTGCTCGGGGACACCCTGCGCGACTCCCGCTGGGACATGCCCTACCTGGGCATGCAGGTCCTCATCGAGGGCCTCGCGCTGGCCGCGTTCGGCATGATCCGCGACACGACGACCAAGCCGCTGCCCAAGCAGATCCTCGCCTACGTCATGCAGGACGAGGCCCGCCACGTGGCCTTCGGGCGGATGGCGCTGCGCGACTACTACAAGCAGCTGAGCGACGCGGAACTGCGCGAGCGCGAGGAGTTCGTCATCGAGGGCTGCTACCTGATGCGCGACCGGCTCAGCGGGGTGGAGGTGCTGGAGAACTTCGGCATCGGCAAGCAGGAGGCCAAGGAGCTCTCCGAGCACTCCGAGTTCCTCCAGCTGTTCCGCAAGCTGCTGTTCAGCCGGATCGTCCCGTGCGTCAAGGACATCGGCCTGTGGGGTGAGCGGCTCCAGAAGGCCTACGTCGACATGGGCGTCCTCGAACTGGGCGACTCCAGCCTGGACCTGCTGATGGCTCAGGACGAGGAGATAGCCGAACAGCTGGACCGGGACCGCTTCGCGGTGGAGGAGCACGCGCGGGTGGCGGAGGTCGCGGAGGCGATAGCGGACGGCGGGGCGGCTGAGTCCTCGGCGTCCTCGGAGCCCTCGGCGTCCTGACTCCAGCGGCACCGGCGCCGGTTAGGGTCGGCCGTATGAGCGAGACCGATCACCCGGCCGGCCCGGTGCCGGACCGGCGGCACTCCGCCCGGCGTGCCGACTACGGCGCCGTCTCCACCCACCTGTCGCTGCTGAGCGACCACCGGCTCCGCGAGGTGGTCCGCGCGGCCACGCCGGCCGGGTCGGGCATCGGCGGCAGGTCGGCGGAGCTGGACGTGAGCGGGAGACGGGTCTTCGTCAAACGGGTGCCGCTGACAGACCTCGAACTGCGGCCGGAGAACGTGCGGTCGACCGCCAACCTCTTCGGGCTGCCGGTGTTCTACCAGTACGGGATCGGCTCGGCCGGATTCGGCGCCTGGCGGGAGCTGGCCGCGCACACCCTCACCACCAACTGGGTTCTCGCCGACGCCTGTCCGGACTTTCCGCTGATGTACCACTGGCGCGTCCTGCCGGACTCCGCCCCGCAGGACTTCATGGACGAGTTCGGGGGCATCGACGGGGCGGTCGCCCGCTGGGAGGGCTCCTCGGCCGTACGCGACCGGCTGGAGGCCATCGCCGGCTCCTCGGCCAGTCTGGTGCTCTTCCTGGAGCACGTGCCGCAGACCCTCGGGGCCTGGCTGGGTGAGCGCCGCGCGGCGGCCCGGGAAGGCGGGGAGAGCCCGCCGTTCGAGTGGCTGGACGAGACCCTGGCCCGAGGGGCGGACTTCATGAGTTCCCACGGGTTCGTGCACTTCGACGCCCACTTCGGCAACGTCCTGACCGACGGCCACTCGATCCGCTTCGCGGACTTCGGCCTCGCTCTCAGCACCGGGTTCGAACTCTCGCCGGACGAGTCCGCGTTCCTGGCCGGGCACCTCGCCTACGACCGCCACTACGTCGCCGGGCACCTGATCCGCCACCACCTGTTCGACGAGGTGTGCGACGCCGGTTTCCTGCGTCGCTGGATCGCGGGCGACCGTCCCGAGGGCGTACCGCCCGGGGCCGCCGCGGTCCTCGACCGGCACGCTGCGGCCGCCGTGGTCCTGGACGGCTTCCACCGCCGCCTGCTCGGGGTGAGCAGGCGGACGCCCTACCCGGCGGCCGAGATCGACCGGGCGGAGACGGGCCGCCCGAGCGTCCGCCCGTAGGCGACGCGAGTGAGCCGGCCGAGGGCGGCGGTTTTCGAAATGGTGTTCGCCTGGATGACGTAACTTGGGCGCCATGACCACGCCGCCGCCGCAGCAGCCGCCACAGGGTCCGTACGGAGCACCGCAGGGCCCGTACGGACCGCCGCCGCAGCCCCCGCGGAGCGACCCGTACGGCCCGCAGGCCCCGTACGCTCCGACCCCGTACGGCCCGCAGGCCCCCTACGCCCCGCAGCCCGCGCCGGGCCCGCAGCCCTTCGGGTATCCGCAGGGGCCGCCGCAGCCGTTCGGCTTCCCGCAGGGACCGCCGCCGCCCCGGAGGAGCCGGACCGGGCTGATCGTGGGGATCACCGTCGGCGCGCTGGTGGTGGCCGGTGGCATCGTGTTCGGGGTCGCCAGGCTGGCCGACGTCGGGGAGACGGTGGCCGGCCGCGGGTTTCCGGCGGCCGAGTACCGGCTGACCGTGCCCAAGAAGCTGCTGGACGGCGAGTACACGCTGCTCAAGGACTCCTCCTCGACCGACGGCCGGGAGATCGAGGAGACCTACGACCCCAGCATCCGCGACGCGAAAGCCGTCGTCACGCAGTACACCTCGTCCGCCGGCGGCACCCTGATCGTCTCCGGCCTGTGGGGACGGATCAAGGGACCGCAGTTCACCCGGGACAAGATCCTGGAGGGGGCCACCCAGACCGACGGCATGACCATCGCCGTACCCGCCAGGGACTTCACCCCCGAGGGGTACGGCATCACCGTGGCCTGCCAGGTGGTCCGTTCCGAGGAGGGCGGGCTCAGCAGCACCATCCCCATGTGTGCCTGGGGCGACGACAACACGGCGTCCTTCGTCGCCGTCGTCACGCCGGAGACCGCGAGCCAGGACCCCGAGAAGGTCGACCTCGAAAAGGCGGCGCTGGACACCGCCGAGGTCAGGGCCGAGTCGCGCAGACCGATCGGCGCCGCACAGGCCGGCTGATCGGCTCGCCGCGCCACGCGTGTCCTCTCAGTCCGCCAGCGCCGCCTCCATGACGGAACGGGCGATCGGCGCGGCGCTGCCGCCGCCGCTGATGTCGGCCCGGTCGGCGGCGGCGTCCTCGACGACCACGGCGACCGCGACGGCGGGCCGGGCGGAGTCCTCCGCCTGCGCCCAGGAGATGAACCAGGCGTACGGGGTGCCCGTGTTGTCGACGCCGTGCTGGGCCGTGCCGGTCTTGCCGCCGACCGTCGCCCCGTCGATGGCCGCGTTGCCTCCGGTGCCGTCCTGCACCACGTCGATCATCATCTGCCGCAGCTCCGACGCCGTCTGCGGATCCATCGCCCGGTGGTAGGTGCGCGATCCCGTGGTGCGGACGGTGGAGCCGCTGTGCGTGGTCGTACGGTCCACCAGATGCGGCTGCATGAGCTCGCCGCCGTTGGCCACGGCCGAGGCCACCATCGCCATCTGGAGCGGGGTCGCCGTCGTGTCGAACTGGCCGATCGAGGACAGGGCCAGCTGGTCGTCGCTCATGTCGGTGTCGAAGTTGCTCTTCGCCACCCCGGACGGGATCTTCAGCCCGGTGTCGTTGAAGCCGAACTTTTCGGCCGCCTCCACCATGCCGTCCAGCCCGACCCGCACCCCGAGACGCGCCATCACGGTGTTGCAGGAGACCCGGATCGCCTCGGCCAGGGACGCCTCGGCGCAGCCGCTCGCCTCGTCGGGCAGGGGCGTCGAGGTGCCCGGCAGGACGTAGGGGGAGGGGGTGTCGGTGGCGTCGCCCGGGTCGGTGACGACTTCCGCGTCCAGCGCCGCGGCCGCCGTCACGATCTTGAAGGTGGAGCCGGGCGGATACGTCTGCCGGATCGCCCGGTTGAGCATCGGCTGGCTGGTGTCCGCGTTGAGCTCCCGCCAGGCGTCGGTGACGGACGAACCGGTGCCGGAGAGCCGCCCGGGGTCGTACGAGGGCGTCGAGACGAGGGCCAGGACCTTGCCGGTCGTCGGCTCCACGGCCGCGACGGCGCCCCGCCTGCCGTCGAGCCCCTCGTAGGCGGCGCGCTGCATGGAGTCCTTGACGGTGGTGGCGACGTCGCCGCCGGGCTGCCGGCTGCGGGTGATCTCGTTCCAGAAGGGGAGCGGGGCGAGCATCGGGTCGGCGCCGGACAGGACGTCGTCCTCGGCGTTCTCGATCAGGGTGGTGCCGTACGTCTGCGAGGCGTATCCGGTCACCGGGGCGTACAGCGGGCCGTGGCGGTAGGTGCGCTCGTACGCGAGCTGCTCGCCGGTGTCCTTCGAGCCGGTGACGGGCTTGCCGTCGACCAGGATGTTGCCGCGTGGTCGGTCGTAACGGTCGATCGTGTTGCGGCGGTTGGCCGCGTTGTCGTCGAGGGAGGGGGCGTCGAAGACCTGGACGCGGGCGGCGTTCAGCAGCAGCGCCACGAGCAGCAGCAGGCAGAAGGCGGCCGCGCGCCGGATGTAGCGGATCACGGCCGGGCCTCCCGCACGGTCGGCGCGTACGGGATCACAGCTCGTCCTCCAGGATGGGTGCGATGACTCCGGTCTCCACCTGGCCGGGGTGGGGTCTGCGGGCCTGGTCGCTGATCCGGATCAGCAGCGCCACGATGATCCAGTTGGTGACCACGGACGAACCGCCCTGGGCGAGGAACGGCATCGCCATGCCGGTCAGCGGGATCAGCCCCATCACGCCGCCCGCGATCACGAAAACCTGGAGCGCCAGGATCGAGGCGAGACCGATCGAGAGCAGCCGCCCGAACGAGTCGCGCAGGGCGAGCCCGGCCCGGTAGCCGCGCGCCACCAGCAGCGCGTACAGCATGAAAATCGCCGTCAGCCCGGTCAGGCCCAGCTCCTCGCCCGCTGTCGCCAGGATGAAGTCGGACTTGGCGGCGAACCCGATGAGGATGGAGTGCCCGAGCCCGAGCCCGGTGCCGAGCATCCCGCCGGCCGCGAAGGCGAACAGCGACTGGGCGAGCTGGCTGGGCCCCCGGCCCGCGTCGATGGAGGCGAACGGGTCGATCCAGTCCTGCACCCGGCTGTGCACGTGCGGTTCGAAGGAGCCGACGACGAACGCGCCGACGGCGGCGAGCAGCAGCCCGACCGCGATCCAGCCGGTCCGGCCGGTCGCCACGTACAAGAGGATCACGAACAGGCCGAAGAAGAGCAGCGAGGTGCCCAGGTCGCGCTCCAGGACCAGCACCCCGACGCTGAACAGCCAGATCGCCACGATCGGGCCGAGCACCCGGCCGGTGGGGAGCTGGAGCTTCCAGATCCTGCGGCCGGTGTACGCGAGGGCGTTGCGGTTCGCCGCGAGGTAGGCGGCGAAGAACACGGCGAGCAGGATCTTGGCGAACTCGCCCGGCTGGAAGGAGAATCCGCCGACCCTGATCCAGATCTTCGCGCCGTTCACGGCGGGGAAGAAGATCGGAACGATCATCAGGACGAGCGCGGCGGCGACCGAGAGGTACGCGTACCGC
Source organism: Streptomyces sp. AW19M42 (assembly GCA_000470535.1). Classification (GTDB taxonomy): domain Bacteria; phylum Actinomycetota; class Actinomycetes; order Streptomycetales; family Streptomycetaceae; genus Streptomyces. The sequence continues at coordinate 794 of CBRG010000196.1, read as the reverse complement.
TGGAGCACCCGGTGGTCGCGCAGGAACACCACCACCGCGATGAAGAACGCGACGCCCAGCGTGGACCAGACCAGTTGGGTGGTCGCCGCCTGGTCCTTCGGGGTCTCCAGGTCGAGCCGGTAGATCAGCACCAGCCCGAGGCCGTTGAGCAGGACCGCGATGGGCAGCAGCAACGGATCCGCGTACGGGGCGCGGAAGCGGACGGCGAGATGGGCCAGCAGGGCGAGCAGCCCCAGGCCGCCGCCGTAACCGGCGACATCGGGCGGGACCGCGTCGTTCCTGGCCAGACCGACGGCGGCGTAGCCGTAGACGGAGATGAGGACGGCCCCGACGAGGAGCGAGAGTTCCACGCCGCGCCGCTTGGGCAGGCGCAGCTCGGGCGGGGGTGCGTCCGCTGTCGTTGCGGTCATGCCACGCAACGTAGCAAGAGGTGAGGGTTATTTCGCTTATGTCGTAGTATGGGGGTTCGTGGGGCTCCGGTGGCGGACCGTCAGGACCGGCGGGCGGGCAGCTCCTTCCCGTCCTCTTCCTCGCCCTCGCGGGGTTCGTACTCCGGCAGCGTCAGCCGCGCGACCGCCCCGCCGTCCGCCGCGTTCTCGAAGACCAGCCGGGCGTCCATCACCCGGGCCTGCCCGGCGGCGATGGTCAGCCCGAGGCCGTGCCCCTTGCTGCCGCCCTCGGTGCGGAAGCGCTGCGGGCCGCCCTCCGTCAGATAGTCCGGGAAGCCCCCGCCGTGATCGCGCACCGTCACCACCGGCCCGTCGACCGTCAGCACGACCGGCGGGGGGGCGGGG
>CBRG010000195.1 GCA_000470535.1 Streptomyces sp. AW19M42 | reverse complement strand
GCGGTCACGGCGGGGCGGGCGGACGCCTACCACTCCCGCCGGGCCGCCCTGGGCCCCGTCGATCGCGACGCCGCCCCGGCGCCACTCTTCGCGCACCACCGGCAGGAGGGGGTGCGGCGGGCCACGGCCCTCGGAGTGCCTCCCGGCGCCCGGGTGTCGGCCGAACTGGCGCGGGCCGCCGCGGTGTTGAGCGAGCCCGGACCGTTCCTGGCGCTCAGCAACGGGGACGCGGAGGCCAACAACCTGCTGGTGCGCGCGAGCGGCCCGGCCGACGCCCGGCTCATCGACTTCGAGGCCGCCCGCTTCACCCACGCACTGGCCGACGCGGTGTGCCTGTACGTGCCGGGCCCCGGCTGGCTGAGTGTCGGGGACCCGGTGGCATCGGGCCTGGCCGATCAGCACCGCCACGCGCTGGCGCAGGGTGTTCCGGAGGCCGAGGACGACCGGCTGTTCGGCCTCGGCCTGGCGGCCGCGTGCCTGTCGTGGGCGCTGGTCCGCCTGCAACGCCTCCCCGTGCTGGACGCCCGCGCCCGGGGCGACGACAGCCGGTCGCAGCTGGTCGCGACGCTGGAGGCGGCTGCCCGCACCGCCTCCGACCGCTCCTCGCTGCCACACCTGGCGGGATGGGCCGGCCGGATCGCCGCGACCCTGCGGAGCCGCTGGCCCGACGCGGACCAGGACTTCACCGATCCGATCCGCTTCCCGCCCTACCGGCGCCGCGCCTGACGTCGTCGCCGAGGTGGGCCGGTCCTGCTGCCTGCCAGAGGTATCGGCCCGTCTGGGACCCCGGAGGACGACCCGCGCGCCACCGGGCGGCTCCTTCGGCCGTCGGACGGGCTCGTCCGCCACCCCGTCCGGGCCGTCGTGGCGGTCCCGCCGACCGTCAGACGGGCTCGTCCGCCGCCCCCTCCGGGCCGTCGTGCCGGATCCGGTCGTATGCGAGCCCGAGCGCGCCGTGCACCATCAGCAGGGCCCCGGCGAAGGCCCAGCCGCCGCTGCGCCGGCCGGCTCCCCAGAGGGCGAGCGGAAGCCCCGCCGCCAGCTGGGCGCCTGCCAGGGCGCGGGCCCTGGGACCGCGCATCCAGGGCCCGACGCGGCTGTTCTCGACCGCCGCCAGTTCGACCATGACCGCGTCGCGCCAGCCGGTCCGGGCGATCCGCTCGACCGCGGGCCCGCCGTCGGCTCCGGCGGTCAGCGCGGCCGCGGACTCCCCGGGGTCGAGCCCGGCCGGAAGCATCAGCCCGATGCGGGTGAGGACGGCGAGCAGCCCGCGCAGCCGGGTACGGGCGTCCGCCTCCGGATCCGGGCGGGTGAGTCCTTCGAGCACCTGGACGTCCAGTACGGGATCGAGGCCGAGCCGCTCGGCGAACGTACGCATCGCCTCGTCCTCACCCACCGGCGTGCCGTCCGCGAGCCAGACATAGCCGACCGGGCGGCGGAAGCCCGCGGCCAGGGTGTATCCGGCCCGGTCGCCGTCCCACCAGAGTGCGAGCACCGGCCAGGCGGAGCCGACCGCGAGCGCGGTGGCCCAGCCGCCCAGCACCCGGTCGACGGGCTCGGCCGCCTCACCCGCGCCCCGCTCACCCCGGTCCTGCCAGGGCGTTCCGCCGGGGACGAGGACGCTCCATCCCTCTCCGGCCGGCGCGAGCAGCATCGGTTCGCGCAGCAGGCGGGCGACGGGCCGCACGGCCCCGGGTTCGGCCCGGCACAGCAGCAGTGCGCCCACGGGTGATGTCACGTCCATGCCGTCCATGCCTCACACCGTAGGACAGATCGGATCGATTCATGACTTTTTGATGGGCTTTGACCCGTCAACCTCACCCCAGCCTCGTCCCCGACCTGCCTTGACTTCCTCAATCCGCGATATATCGTGTCCTGCAAGAGACGCGATATGTTGCGTCAGCCGCGCTCCCCGGGAGGTCAGATCCATGCCTGTGTCGACATGGGCCATCGCCGAGCCTCAGAAGCTCACCTTCGACGAACCCGTGACGGCGCTCAGCGTGCGCATCGTCAACGGCACGGTCAATATCGTCGGCACCGACGAACCGACCGCCAGGCTGGAGGTCACCGGCATCGAGGGACCGCCGCTGATCGTGACCCAGAAGGACGGCGTCCTCACCGTCACCTACGAGGACCTGGCCTGGCAGGGCCTCCTCAAGTGGTTCGACAGCAAGGGCTGGCACCGCCACGCGGCCGTTTCCCTCGCGGTCCCGGCCGGATCGACCGTGGAGGTCGGCGTCGTCGGCGCCGGGGCCTTCGTCTCCGGGATCCGCGGCCGTACGGCCGTGCGCGGCGTCAACGGCGACACCACCCTCGTCGGACTCGCGGGGCCGGTCGGCGCGGAGACCGTGTCCGGCAACGTGGAGGCCCAGGCCGTCACCGGTGATCTGCGCTTCCACTCGGTCTCGGGCGATCTGACGGTCGTCGAGGGGGCCGGCGCGTCCGTACGGGCCGAATCGGTCAGCGGCAACATGGTGCTCGACCTGAACCCGAACGGGAAACCCACCGACATCCGGCTCACCACCGTCTCCGGCGAGGTCGCCATCCGGCTGCCGCACCCGGCGGACGCGAAGGTGGAGGCGAACACCGCGAGCGGCTCCGTCTCCAACGGCTTCGAGGACCTGCGGGTCAACGGCCAGTGGGGGGCGAAGCGGATCACCGGCACGCTCGGCTCCGGGACCGGGACACTGAGGGCGAAGACGGTCTCGGGGTCGATCGCCCTGCTCCGCCGCCCACCGGCGGAGGACGACGCGCACGACGCCGAGCCGACCGGAAAGGTGCTCTGACATGCCCCCCGTATTCGCCCACGGCCGCCTGCGCCTCTACCTGCTGAAGCTGCTCGACGAGGCGCCCCGCCACGGCTACGAGGTGATCCGGCTGCTGGAGGAGCGCTTCCAGGGGCTGTACGCACCCTCGGCCGGCACGGTCTATCCGCGGCTGGCCAAGCTGGAGGCCGAGGGCCTGGTCACCCACGCCACCGAGGGCGGCCGCAAGGTCTACTCGATCACCGACGCGGGCCGCGCCGAACTCGCGGGCCGCACCGGCGAGCTGGCCGATCTGGAGCTGGAGATCCGGGAGTCGGTCTCCGAGCTGGCCGCCGAGATCCGCGACGACGTGCGCGGGGCGGCCGGCAAGCTGCGCAGCGACATGCGCGCCGCCGCCGACGAGTCCCGGCACACCACCGGCTCCCGTCCGGGCCGGAAGGCCGGCAACGAGTCCCCCTTCGGCGGCTTCGGGGACTTCGGCGGCCTCGGCGATCTGTCCGACCTCAGCGACAGGGAGGCGTGGCGGACCGCGAAGGAGGAGCTGCGCAAGGCCAAGCAGGAGTGGAAGGAGCAGGCCCGCCGGGCGAAGGACGAGTCCCGCCGCGCCCGCGAGGACGCCCAGCAGGCCCGCCGCCAGGCCAAGGAGGCACAGGACCGGGCGCGCGATCAGATGCAGAACGCCGCCCGCCAGGTCCAGGAGCACTTCTCCCGGGGCGACTGGCCGGCCGGCGTACGGGAGGGACTGGCGGAGATCACCGGCCAGTTGGGCGGTTTCGCCCGCAACGGAGGCTGGCCCCCCTACAGCAAGCCGGAACCCGCGGAGGCCGACCCCGACTGGGGCAGGGGCTCGGGCGGTACGGGTGACCCGGCGCGCGATCTGGACCGGCTGCTCGACCGCTTCCGCGACGACATCCGGGACGCGGCCAGGGACCGGGGGGTGACGGAGGAGCAGCTCGCGGAGGCCCGCCGCCACCTGTCGACGGCGGCGGCCCACATCGGGGCGCTCCTGCGGAAGGACCCCGACGGCAGTACGGAGTAGGGGGCGGGAAACGCAGGAGTGAAGGGCGGCCCGGGGAGAACCCGGGCCGCCCTTCACTCATCCTGCCCTTCACTCATCCCGCCCGGCGGTCACCCCGCCCGGCGGTCCTGCTGCGCGCCGCCGTCCCCGTAGAGCGCGCGCTCGATCGCCGCGTAGCTCGCGCCGTGCTCCGCGAGCACATCGGCGACGACGCCGGGGGACGCGGCGAGGGCGAGCAGGACGTGCTCCTCGCCGATGAACTTGTCCCCGCGGCCGAGTGCGATGCGCAGCGACTTCTCCAGGATCGCCTTGGCCCCGCGGCTGAACCGGCCGCCGATCCGTTTGCGGCGGTCCGCGCGCTCGCCCCGCAGGGCCCCCTCGCCGTGCGCCTCCTCGATGCGGGACACGATGGCGGTGAGGTCGATGCCGATGCCCGCGAGGGCGTCGGCGTCGGCCTTCGTCATGCCGCCGCGCCTGCGCGCGTCGGCCAGTGCGGCCTCCACCGACGCCCTGCGGTCCGTGAGACCCAGCGACGCGGCGGCGAAGGAGGCCCGACCGCCCTCCTGGTCTAGCAGGGCGAGCAGCAGGTGCTCCTCGGTGACCGGGCCGGTGCCGGCCCGGTCCGCATAGGTGACGGCGCCGGTCACGGTGGCGCGGGCACCCTTGGCGAATCGCTCGAACATCAATGCCTCCCGTACTTCTTGTGCACGGCCTGGCGGCTGACGCCCAGTTCGGCCGCGATCTCCTGCCACGACCATCCCTGGGCACGGGCGCTTCTGACTTGTACGGCTTCGAGCTGCTCCAGCAGCCGTCGCAGCGCGGCGACCGACCGCAACCCCACCCGGGGGTCGTGGTCGCCGGCGCGTGCGGCGAGTTCCGTTGCTTCGGTCATGGCGTCAACTTACGTTGACGCGACCCCGCGTGTCAATCCTGGTTGACAGTCAGCACGATCTTGCCGAACTGGTCGCCCGCGGAAAGGCGCTCGAAGCCCTCACGGGCCCGGTCCAGCGGCAGCACCTGGTCGATGACGGGGCGCACCCCGGTGGCCGCGCAGAACGCCAGCAGGTCCTCCAGCTCGTCCTTGGAACCCATGGTCGAGCCGACGACCTTCAGCTCCAGGAAGAAAATCCGGGTCAGCTCGGCGTGCGAGGGCCGGTCGCCGCTGGTGGCACCCGAGATGACCAGAGTGCCGCCGGGCCGCAGCGACTTGACGGAGTGGGACCAGGTCGCGGCCCCGACCGTCTCGATGACGGCGTCGACGCGGTGGGGCAGCCGCGCGCCGGGCTCGTACGCCTCGACGGCACCGAGTTCGACGGCCCGCTTGCGCCTGGCCTCGTCGCGGCTGGTGGCGTAGATCCGCAGTCCGGCGGCCCGGCCGAGCACGATCGCGGCGGTCGCGACCCCGCCCCCGGCGCCCTGGACGAGCACGGAGTCGCCGGGCCGCACCCCGGCGTTGGTGAAGAGCATCCGGTACGCGGTCAGCCAGGCGGTGGGCAGGCAGGCGGCCTGTTCGAAGGTGAGCTCCTTCGGCTTGGGCAGCACGTTCCACGTGGGGACGGTGACCTGCTCGGCGAAGGTGCCCTGATGGCGTTCGGTGAGGATGGAGCGGGGCTCGTCGGGGCCGACCCCGTGTCCGGTCTGGCCGATGACGGAGTGCAGGACGACCTCGTTGCCGTCCTGATCGGTCCCGGCGGCGTCGCAGCCGAGGATCATCGGCAGCTTGTCCTCGGCGAGGCCGACGCCGCGCAGGGACCAGAGGTCGTGGTGGTTGAGGGAGGCGGCCCTGACGTTGACGGTGGTCCAGCCCGGACGCGCACCGGGAGCCGGGCGCTCGCCCAGCTCAAGGCCGTTGAGGGGGTGGTCGCGGTCGATGCGGGATGCGTAGGCGGCGAACATGGGGCCGACGATAGGCCGGGCGGCGGTCCGGCGTAACCGGCCACGGGTGTGACACGCACCGCGCCGGGCGGGGCCCCGGGGCTCCACTCCGGACCCCGCGCCTCAAACGCCGGCGAGGCTGATTATCGCGCCCGCCTTTCGAGCGGCGAGCGGCCAGAACAAGCCCCTCCGGCGATTGAGGAGCGGGGGCCCGGGGACGGCGCCCCCGGACCCCCACCCCAGAACGTCAGCGCCGGGCGACACCCTCCGCCCGCGCCGCCGCGGCGACGGCCGCCGTGACCGCCGGGGCGACCCGCTCGTCGAACGGCGACGGGATCACGTAGTCCGCGGCCAGCTCGTCGCCCACCACGTCCGCCAGCGCGGTCGCCGCGGCGATCTTCATGCCCTCGGTGATCCGGGACGCCCGCACCTGGAGCGCGCCCGCGAAGATGCCGGGGAACGCCAGCACGTTGTTGATCTGGTTCGGGTAGTCGGAGCGCCCGGTCGCCACGACGGCCGCGTACTTGTGCGCGATGTCGGGGTGCACCTCGGGGTTCGGGTTCGCCATGGCGAAGACGAACGCACCGGGTGCCATCGAGGCGACGGCCGGCTCCGGGACCGTACCGCCGGAGACGCCGATGAACACGTCCGCACCGGCCAGCGCACTGTCCAGCGGTCCGGAGATACCGGCCTTGTTCGTCAGCTCGGCCAGCGCCCGCTTGACCTCCGTCAGGTCCTCCCGGTCCCTGCTGACGATGCCCTTGCGGTCGGCGACCGCGACATCCCCGAGCCCCGCCTCCAGCAGGAACTTGGCGATGGCCACCCCGGCCGCACCCGCGCCCGAGATCACGGCGCGCAGTTCACCGAGGCTGCGCCCGGACAGCTTCGCGGCGTTGCGCAGAGCGGCGAGCGTGACCACGGCGGTGCCGTGCTGGTCGTCGTGGAAGACCGGGATGTCGAGCCGCTCCTGGAGCTTGCGCTCGATCTCGAAGCAGCGCGGGGCCGAGATGTCCTCAAGGTTCACACCGCCGAAGGACGGGGCGAGCCTGACGACGGTCTCGACGATCTCGTCCACGTCGGTGGTCGCGAGCGCGATCGGCACCGCGTCGACCCCGCCGAACTGCTTGAACAGGATCGCCTTGCCCTCCATCACCGGGAGGGAGGCCTCGGGTCCGATGTCCCCGAGCCCCAGCACCGCGGTGCCGTCCGTCACGACGGCGACGACCTGCGACTTCCAGGTGTAGTCGTGGACGAGTTCGGGATTCTCCGCGATCGCGCTGCACACCTTCGCCACACCGGGCGTGTACGCGAGGGAGAGGTCGTCCTTGTCCCGGATCGGAACGGTGGCCTGCACGGCCATCTTCCCGCCCCGGTGGAGGGCGAAGGCCGGATCGAACGGCTCGTCGGTCGCACTGCCCGTGCTGTCTGTACTGCTGTCGCTGCGAGGATTGACGATCTCCGCTGCCATGGTGTTGACCCCTTAAGTCTTCATCGTTTGAGGGTGGCCACTCCTGGTTGAGGAGGGGTGGGCGGGCACCGCGTACGTGCCCTGCGCCGGGCTGTTGGCCCGCCCCGGCAGGGGGAGAGAGGTACGTACGCGCGGGCGCGCCGCACACGCGCCCTGAGCCCCGGATGAGGGGTGTAAACGTCTTTCATACCGGACGGACCGGGTCATGGACGAGTCCATACCCCCTCGGTGACCTGACTCATAGCCCAATATCTGGACAATGTCCGCCACGCGAAGAATGAGTGCCCGCTGTCCGGGACGCGCCGCCGATTCTGCGGCCGCGGGAAGGAAATCCCATAGAAGGTCCGGCCCTGGTGTACAGGCCTCGTGAGGATCGGGGATCGCCCGTTACCCGATTTTGACATGACCGGCCCCCTGAATGCGCTGGTCCGAATGGCAAGATGCCGTAATCGCACACGGCGGCGACACCCGACGACGTGTGCCACACCGCCTGGCAACACCACCCTCATCTGCCGGAGGAACCCGATCATGACCGCACGCAAGACTCGTCGTACGACCGCGAAGTCCCGGATCGCAGCGGTCGGCGCCATCGCGGTCGCCGGCACCATGCTGCTGACCGCCTGTGGCGACCAGACGAAGAACAACTCCAGCGACTCCGCCTCGACGAAGGCGAGCGACGGCGCCGCCGCCTCCCCCGCCGACCTCCTCCCCCCTGAGATCAAGTCCAAGGGCGTCATCAAGGTCGGCTCGGACATCGCGTCCCCGCCGGTCGAGTTCAAGGACAAGTCCGGCAAGACGGTCGGCATCGACCCGGACCTCGCCGCGGCCCTGGGCAAGCAGCTGGGCGTGGAGTTCCAGTTCGAGAACGGCACGTTCGACACGCTGGTCACGGGGCTGCGCTCCAAGCGCTACGACCTGGCCATGTCGGCGATGACCGACACCAAGGACCGCCAGGAGGGCATCGACCCCGAGACGAAGAAGAAGGTCGGTGAGGGGGTCGACTTCATCGACTACTTCACCGCCGGCGTCTCGATCTACACCAAGAAGGGCGACGACCAGGGGATCAAGACCTGGTCCGACCTCTGCGGCAAGAAGATCGCCGTCCAGCGCAACACCGTCTCGCACGACCTGGCCAAGTCCGAGTCGAAGAAGTGCACCGGCGGCAAGAAGATCGCCATCGAGCCGTACGACAACGACCTGGAGGCCCAGACCCGGCTGCGCTCCGGCGGTGCCGACGCCGGCTCCTCCGACTTCCCGGTCGCCGCGTACGCGGTGAAGACCTCGGGCGGCGGCAAGGACTTCCAGATCGTCGGTGACCAGGTCGAGGCGGCCCCGTACGGCATCGCCATCGCCAAGGGCAACGACCAGCTCACCAAGGCCGTCAAGGCGGCCATGGACGCGATCATCAAGAGCGGCGAGTACGAGAAGATCATCGCGAAGTGGGGCGTCGAGGCCGGTGCGGTCACCGAGGCCAAGCTGAACGGCGGATCCTGACCGGATCCGGCGCTGAAAGGCATCATCCGTGACTGACATCGAGAAGAAGACGGGCCCGGCCGACGAGCCGCCCGTACCCCCCACCCCGGCGGCCGGACCCGAGGCGATCAAGGCCATCCCGGTCCGGCACTACGGCCGGTACGTCTCAGCGGTGATCGCCATCGCCGCACTGGTCGCGATCGTCTACGCGTTCAGCCAGGGCAAGATCAACTGGGGTGCTGTCCCCGACTACTTCTTCGACGACCGCATCGTCAAGGGAGTCGGCCGAACCCTGCTGCTGACCACCCTGTCGATGGTGATCGGCGTGGTCGGCGGCATCCTGCTGGCCGTCATGCGCCTGTCGAAGAACCCGGTGACCTCGTCGATCGCGTGGTCGTACATCTGGTTCTTCCGCGGAACGCCGGTCCTGGTCCAGCTGTTCGTCTGGTTCAACCTGGGTCTGGTCTTCGAGTACATCAACCTCGGGCCGATCTACAAGGACTACTGGTCGAGCTTCATGACGCCGCTGCTGACGGCGCTGCTCGGCCTCGGCCTCAACGAGGCCGCGTACATGGCGGAGATCTGCCGGGCCGGTCTGCTCTCGGTCGACGAGGGCCAGACGGAGGCGTCCCACGCGCTGGGCATGAGCCACGGCAAGACCCTGCGACGCGTCGTGATCCCGCAGGCCATGCGGGTGATCGTGCCGCCGACGGGCAACGAGGTCATCAACATGCTCAAGACCACCTCGCTGGTGGCCGCCGTGCAGTTCTACGAACTCTTCAAGTACGCCCAGGACATCGGGCAGGCGTCCGGGGCCCCGGTGGAGATGTACTTCCTCGCCGCGGCCTGGTACCTGATCATGACGTCGGTGCTGAGCGTGGGGCAGTACTACCTGGAGCGGTACTACGCCCGCGGCTCCAGCCGCAGTCAGCCGGACACGCCGATACAGAGGATCAAGGCCAACATGCTGTCGCTGGGCCGCCCGTCGGGAGGTATGGGATGACCGCCATGGTCAAGGCCGAGGGCGTCCACAAGTCCTTCGGCCCCGCACACATCCTCAAGGGCATCGACCTGGAGGTCGCCCCGCGCGAGGTCTTCTGTCTGATCGGCCCGTCCGGTTCCGGCAAGTCGACGTTCCTTCGGTGCATCAACCACCTGGAGCAGATCAGCGCCGGCCGGCTGTCCGTCGACGGCGAGCTGGTGGGCTACCGCCAGAAGGGCGACAAGCTCTACGAGCTCAAGGACAGCGAAGTCGCCCTGAAGCGCCGGGACATCGGCATGGTCTTCCAGCGCTTCAACCTGTTCCCGCACATGACGGCGATCGAGAACGTCATGGAGGCTCCGGTCCAGGTCAAGCGCGAGTCCAAGGCCGTCGCACGGGCGCGGGCGGGCCAGCTGCTGGACCGGGTCGGCCTGTCCGACAAGGCGAACAACTACCCCTCGCAGCTCTCCGGCGGTCAGCAGCAGCGGGTGGCCATCGCCCGCGCGCTGGCCATGGAGCCGAAGCTGATGCTCTTCGACGAGCCCACCTCCGCGCTCGACCCGGAACTGGTGGGCGAGGTCCTGGACGTCATGCGCGGCCTCGCGGAGGACGGCATGACGATGATCGTCGTGACCCACGAGATGGGCTTCGCCCGCGAGGTGGGGGACGCGCTGGTCTTCATGGACGACGGTGTGGTGGTCGAATCGGGCCACCCGCGCGACGTACTGACCAACCCGCAGCACGACCGTACGAAGTCGTTCCTGTCCAAGGTGCTGTAGCCGGTTCGGCGTGGCAGAGGGCGGTACGGACCGACAGGGTCCGTACCGCCCTCGCGCATGTGAGCGCTACTTCTTCGGCAGCAGCTCCGGGCTGAGCATCAGCGTCCGCAGCTGCGCCCGCGTGAGCGGCGGGGCCTTGAGCAGCGGTCCCTGGGAGGTGGTGCCCCCGAAGCCGGTGCTGTCCCGTACGGCCAGTACACCGCCGTCCGGGAGCGAGAGCCGGCCCACGAGCTCGGGGCCCCACTTCGGAGTGCCGTCCCCGTAGTCCATCGAGTCGCTCCAGAGGGTCAGCACCCGCCCGCCCGGCAGCTCCTCACGGGCGCAGTCCGAACGCTGCGGCTCCCCGACCCTGGACTCACACAGATCCGTGTCCCCAGGGCCGCCCCCAAGCTTCTTGTCCACCATCCTCGCGTTCATGACCCCGATGACGAGATAGCCGACGCCGCCGCCCCTGCGGACCGCGAACTGCCCGTCCACCGGCCCGTACAGGTGCTCCTTCGCCTGCGCGGGCGTGGCGTGCTTGATGATGACGGCCAGCGAGACCTGCTCGACCGGTCCGACGCCTTCCGGCAGCAGCCGGGCCAGCTTCTCGGCCCGCCCGGAGCCGCCGCCGAGCTTGCCCGGGGCCGCCACCGACGAGGTCTTCGGGCTCTGCTCCTGTCCCGCGGAGAGCCCCGGCACCACGAACGCCCCGGCGGCGACCGCGCAGACCGCCGCGGCCGAGGCCCCGGCCCGGCGGCGCCACCGCACCCGGGCCGCCTTCGCGTAGACCGCTTCCGTGCTGATGACCGGCCGCCCCGCGTCCTCCGCGGCCCGCCCCAGCAGCTCACGCACGTCGCTCATACCTTCTCCTCCGCCATCTCGGCGCGCAGCGCCGCCAACCCCCGAGCCGCATGGCTCTTGACCGTGTTCTCCCGCATCCCGAGCAGCGCGGCCGTGGCCTCGACGCTCAGGTCCTCCCAGTAGCGCAGCACCAGTACGGCCCGCTGCCTGGCGGTGAGCCGGGCGAGTGCCGCCCGGACCGCGAGGCCGGTGTCCGTGTCGGGCGCGTGGTCCGCCCGCTCGGGCAGTTCGCCGTACGACTGCTCCCGCCGCCAGAACCGGCGGCGGGAGGCGATGAAGGTGTTGACCAGGGTCTTGCGTGCGTACGCCTCGATGTTGTCGAGGCGCCCGTGCCGCCGCCCGCCGAGCACCACCTTGACCAGGGCCGTCTGGACCAGGTCCTCGGCCTCGTACCGGTCGCCGCAGAGCAGGTACGCACTGCGGAACAGCGCGGTGCGTCTGCTCTCGACGAAGGCGTGCAGCGCGGCATCGTCATCGATCCGCATCGTCGCCGCCCCTCTCCGGGTCCGCTGGTGCGGACCGTCTCACCCTTCCAGTGCGGTGGGGGGCCCGGCGGGTTGCGGCGTCGGCCGGAAAATACGGAGGGGCGGCCCGGACCGTAGTCCGCACCGCCCCTCCGGGGATACCGCCCTCCCGGATGACGCCGCTACTTCACCGCGAGCACCAGGCTGTCCGAGGGCGAGGACCAGACGGCCCGTGCCTCACCGAAGCCGGCCGCGCGCAGGGTGTCCGCGTGCCACCGCAGGGAGGGCGTGTCGCCGTCCGCGTGCGCACCGAAGAGCCTGAACCGCTCGGCGGTCGGCCCGGCCAGTACCGGGTCCTTCGCGGCCAGCGCCCACCAGTCCGCCCAGTCGAGGGTGCCGTCGGTGTTGGTCCTGTCCCTGACGGTGTGCCGGTGGTCGTGCTCGGCGGCGTTGATCCGGGGGGTGTCCGGATCGGTCATGCGGTCGGCGTTCATGAACACCCCGCCGTCCCGGACGAGGCCGCCGAGCTGCCCGTAGAGAACGGCGAGCGGCTCGCTGTAGAGCCAGTGCAGGGCCGTGGCGGTGAGGACCGCGTCGTACGAGCCGTGCGGCAGCGTGTCCGGCCACCGCGGGTCCTTCAGGTCCGCGGTGACGAAGGTGACGCGCTCGTCGCCCTCGAAGGTGCCGCGGGCGATGGCGAGCAGTGCGGGATCGAGGTCGACCCCGGTGCTGGTGGCCTTGGGGAACCGACGCAGCAGCCGGTCCGTAATACTTCCCGTACCGCACGCGAGGTCGAGCACCCGGGGTTCGGGGCCCACCAGGGCCTCGACCATGTCGAGCATCACGCGAAAGCGTTCCTCGCGGTCGGGCATGTACAACTCCTGCTGCCGGTCCCAGCTCTCCTGCCAGGACCTCCAGTCGGCACTCCGCGCTGACTCCGTCATCCGAAACCCTCCAATGTAATACCCTGGGCCCCAAGAAGCCCATTACATCATCGTCGCACCGACCTTAGACCGACCGCCGTAAGGACTACAAGTGGAACTGGCCTATTACTCGGACTACGCCGTGCGCCTGGTCAACACCGAGGAGCCTGCCCGCAACAAGGACACCCTTACCACGGTCGACGCGGTGCGCGAGCTCTTCGGCATCAACGGGCAGGCCGCCCGCCGGGCGACCGACGCGGACGTGACCCGCTTCCGGTCCGTCCGGGCCCGGCTCCGCTCGGTCTTCGAGGCGGCCGACGGCGGCGACGAGACGCTGGCCGTGGACCTGCTCAACTCACTGCTGCTGGAGTTCCCGGTCAGCCCGCAGATCTCCGGCCACGACTTCCGCGACGCGGACGGGAAGCCGGACTGGCACATGCACCTGGCCGACCACCCGTCCAACGCCACGGCGGGCTACGCCGCCACGGCGGCGATGGGCCTCGCCTTCCACCTCACCTCGTACGGCGTGGACCGGCTCGGCCTGTGCGAGGCAGCGCCGTGCCGCAACGCCTACCTCGACACCTCGACGAACCGCTCCCGCCGCTACTGCTCGGACCGCTGCGCGACCCGCGCCAACGTCGCCGCCTACCGGGCCCGCAAGCGCCTGGAGACGGAACGCGCGGCGGAGACCGGCCGCAGCGCGGAGGCCGCCCAGCCCACCACCCCGCGCAGCGAACGCTGATCCTTCGTCAGCGGCCGGTAGCGCGCCCGCACCGTGGCCAGCAACAGTTCCTCGGGCACGACCCCGTAATCCGTGCTGTCGCCACCCGCGAACCGGTTGTCTCCGCGCACCCACCAGCCCCCGGTCCGTCGCTCCACGGCGCGTTTGACCACCAGCAGGTCCTGCTGGAACGGGTGTCGCAGGATCACCACATCACCGGGACGCACCGGCGCCCCGTACTGCACGAGCAGCCAGTCCCCGTGGTGGAGTGTGGGCACCATCGAGGGCCCCGTGACCTCCACCACCTGGAACGGCACCCGCGCTGTCAGTCCGCGTCCGGGCTGTTCATCGGTCAGCTCCGGCACCTCCGGCACCTCCCGCATCTCTCCGGCACCTCCCCGTCCGTCCAGTACGCCGTCCACAACAGCGTTCCGTACATTCGGCCACTGGGCCCATCCTCACCCTGGACTTTTGACCTAAGCCCATGGGGGCACCCACTATTTCGCGGCTCTCACGGAGTAATGTCCCACCTGAGAAGACGATCACGAGGAAGGACAGCCCCATGCTTTCCCGCCTGTTTGCCCCCAAGGTGAAGGTCAGCGCCCACTGCGACCTCCCCTGCGGCGTGTACGACCCGGCCCAGGCCCGCATCGAGGCGGAGTCGGTCAAGGCCGTCCAGGAGAAGTACCAGGCCAACGAGGACGCGGACTTCCGCACTCGCGCGATCCTGATCAAGGAACAGCGCGCCGAGCTCGCGAAGCACCACGTCTCGGTGCTCTGGAGCGACTACTTCAAGCCGCCGCACTTCGAGAAGTACCCGGAGCTGCACCAGTTGGTCAACGACACCCTGAAGGCGCTCTCCGCGACCAAGGGCTCGAACGACCCGGCGACCGGCCAGAAGGCTCTGGACCTGATCGCCCAGATCGACACGATCTTCTGGGAGACCAAGAAGGCTTGATCTGGGGCTATCCCGTCTGACCTGCGATTTCGCCGATCATGACGGCTACCTGACCGCACCCGGCCCGCCGGGCGCCCGCAACGGCGTCCGTCACGGACCGGGTGCGGTCTTCTTCGTCCGGGCGTGGATGCGTGTGGATCCGCAGCGTGATGACGGCGGCCACGGGCCACCCGTATCTGGTTGAGCTCATTCCGGCCCCTGGCACGGGCAAGGCGATCACCAGCCAAGCAACCGCCGCCCGGCAGGAGAGGGCACTGCCTGTACGAGGCACAGACTGCACCCGCCCTGTCCGAACTGATCTGCCGCGCGCCGCGCGCCGCGCCCCGCGCCCCGCGCGCCGAAACCGTCACGCGTTACGAAGACGTCCTGCGCCCGACACTGCCCGCCCCAACTGCCCGCCCCAGTCGGCTGAATACTGGCCTACCCAGCATGGTCTGTCCGGCCACCGCCTTGCGCTGCGGATGACGCCTCGACCAGGCAGACGAATTCTCGTCAGAGTGACATGCTGGATGCTCCGCTGAAGCAGGGGAGTTGGGCTCATGCAGTGGACCGTCCATGGCGAGCGGCAGATCTACAGCAACCCGTGGGTCAACCTATGGCTCGTGGACGTTCAACAGCCCGATGGACGTCGGTGGGAGCACCATGTGGTCCGGATGCGGCACCTTGCTGTAGCGGCCGTGGTCGACGATCAGAAGCGCGTGCTGATGATGTGGCGGCACCGGTTCATCACGGACACCTGGGGCTGGGAACTCCCGATGGGCCTCATCGAGGTCGCCGAGACCCCCGAGCAGGCTGCCACTCGCGAGGTTGAGGAGGAGACCGGCTGGCGGGTGGAGGGCGTCAAGCCGCTGGTGTACGCGCAACCCGCGAACGGCATCACGGATTCCGAGCACTTCGTGTTCCGCGCCGAGGCCGCCTCGTATGCGGGCCCGCCGACCGAGGTGAACGAGTCCGACCGGATCGAGTGGATTCCGATCTCGGAGATCCGAGGGATGATCGACCGCCGTGAGGTGGTCAGCAGCGGCAGCCTCGTCGGTCTGCTGTATCTGCTGCTGGACGAGGCGACCGGCAACTCGTAAGGCGTCACCCGAGAGCTTCACGCATGCGTTGCTCGAAGGCGAGGACGGGGGCTTCGCGTGCGTAGGGCAGCATTCGGCGGTGAAGCTCCTGGACGTGGCCGCTCACTCGTGGCGAGTCAATGGCTGCGGCGAGGTCCAGGGCAAGGCCGGCGTTGGTGCATGCCTCGTCGAGTTTGCCCAGCTGGAGCTGGGCGCTGGCCAGCCAGTAGGCGTGGAAGGCCCGGCCTCGCTGTTGGTCGACGTTTTCTCGACGTAAGCCCTCAGTGATGAGGGGTTCGGCGCGGGCTGGTTCGCCGAGGCGCGCATAGGCGATGCCGGTGTCGACGAGGAGTTTCGTCTCGAACACGGCTTCGACCGCCTCGATCTCGCCGATGTCACGCGCCGCGCGGAGGTCGGCAAGACGACCGTCTACCGCCGCTGGTCCAGCCCCACCGGGCTGATCGCGGACCTGCTCGACGACATGGCCGAGCAGTCCTCCCCGCGCACGGCGACCGGCTCAGTGGCCGAGGACCTCAGGGCCAACGCCCGGCTCGTGCTCAGGACCCTCACCGACCCCCGCCAGGGCGCCCTGTTCCGCTCCGTGATCGCGGCGGCGACCTGCGACGAGCGCACGGCCCGTTCGCTGAACCGCTTCTACGCGATCCGCGTCAAGGAGTGGTCCGGCTGCGTCACCGAGGCCGTCGAGCGCGGGGAGCTTCCCGCGGGCACCGATCCGGACGAGGTGATCCGTGCCGTCTCCGCGCCGCTCTACTACCGCCTGCTGGCCAGCGGCGACCCGCTCGACGCGGTCGCCGCCGACCGCGCCGCCGACGCCGCCGCAGCGGCCGCGAGGGCGTGAGCTGACCCGGGCTCAGCCCACTCGCAACCGGGTCGCCCAGGGGTGGTCCGCGCCTTCGGCCAGGGTGATCGTCTCGGTCAGCCAGGCGCGCTGGTCGTCGCCGAGGACGGGCAGTGCGGCCTCGAAGTCCTGCTCGTCCTTGGGCCGCCGGGACCGGGACTTGTACAGCAGCTGGACCTGCGGCACGACGTACGGGACGCCGTCCCCGGAGACCGCGCCCAGCCGGTCCAGCGGCAGCCTGATCCTGGGATCGCGCCGGAACACCCAGTCGTCGCCCGCCACGTCGTCGAGCATGAACTGGACGCGCCACGGCTCGTCCGGCCCCGGCCGGCACCAGATGTCGTGGACGTCCGCCGGCAGGATCTCGCCGGGGTTCCAGGGCCGCAGCGTGCCGGGCGGATCGGCGGCCCACCACTCCCAGCCCGGCAGCGTCCGCTGGGCGGCGAGCTGGTCCCGGCGCAGCAGGAGCACGTCGATGTCACCGTGTTCGCGGTAGGCGCGGCCGACGGCCAGCTCGACCGCGTACCCGCCCGCGATCCACCACGGGCCGCGCAGCGGGGCGAGCAGGCCGGCGGTTCCGGGGAGGGAGAGCGGGTCCCAGGGGCCCCACGGGGTTTCCGTGCGCACGGCGCCCTCAGCCCGGAAGGAGGAGGTGCCGGTAGCTGTCCGGGTGCTCCCTGAGGTAGGTGGCAAGGTCCTTGGCCGGCCGGCCGGTGAGCCGCTGCACGGCGTCCGAGACCGTGGCCATCTCGCCGGCCGCGATGGCCTCGTACGAGGTCACCCAGCCCGCCACCTCCCAGTCCGGCGCGCCGTACCCCGAGCGTGAGGCGTAGGCCTCCTCCCGCGTCTCCGGCACGTAGGTGATGGTCCGTCCGGTGGCCCGGCTCAGCTCCTCGGCCGCTTCGGCGAGGGTGAACGCCGCGGGGCCGGTCAGGTCGTACGTCGCCCCGTCGTGCGCGGTGTCCCCGGTGGGGCCACCGCCGGGCAGCAGTACCGCGGTCGCGGCGTCGGCGATGTCCTCGTGGGCCACCGCGGCCACCCGGCCGCCATCGGCCGGACCGCGCAGCACGCCGTCGGCACCGGTCATCGCCGGGAGGCCCGCGAGGTACCAGCTGTCGCGCAGGAACGTGTGGCGCACGCCGGAGACCCGGATGTGCGCCTCGGTCTCCCAGTGGTCCCGGGCGAAGGTGAACGTCGCGTCGGGCGCCGCGCCGAGGAACGACACGTACACGATCCGTTCGACGCCCGCCGCCGTCGCCGCGTCCACGGCGCTCATGTGCTCGCGCACCCGGTCCGGGCTCTCGTGCGCCGATACGAGGAACAGGGTGTGGGCCCCGGCCAGCGCGCGGCGCATCGCCTCCCCGTCGCCGTAGGGCGCGGCCGGCGCGGTGTCGGCGCCGGGCAGTTCGGGCAGCCGGGACGGGTCGCGGCCCAGGAGCCGGACCGGAACGCCCGCCCGGACCAGCCGCTTCGCGACCCGGCCGCCGAGCGCGCCGCTCGCGCCGGTGACCGCCGTGAGGGGGCCGCTCGTGAGGTCGTCGGGGCTGTGCCTGTCGTTGTCGGGTGGAGTCATGCCGGATCGCCTTCCTTGTGCTGCCAGGGGCGCACCTCCACGACCGCGTCGACCGGAACCGGTCCGTAGATGTGCGGGAATTCCTCGCCGCCGGGTGTGACCGACTCGTACCGCACGGGCGCGGGGAGCCGCTCGGTGTCGATGACCAGCACTACCAGGTCCTGGTCACCGGCTCCGGCCCGGCTTCCGGCGCCGTACAGCATCTCGGCCACACCGGCGAGCTGGTGCGGCAGCGAGCAGTGGATGAAGCCCTCTTCGTGCAGGGTGCGGCCGCGGGTGGACATCTCGTACGTCCCGATCCCGCGGGCCGCCTCCCACAGCGGGCCTTCGGTGAGGTGCAGAAGTTCGGCCATGGGTCAAAACTAGGTTAGGACAAGTGGGGTGTTAGCCGCGCCTGCGCGCCCTGCGGGCCATCAGTGTGGCCGCCGATCCCGCGACCAGCAGCGCGGCCGCGATGCCGCCGATCACCCATTCACCGCCACGCGAACCCGTGTTCGGGAGTTCTCCGCCCGGGTGGGGCCGGTGCGGCCAGGAGTGGGTGGGGGTGGGCCCGGGGCCGGGGGTCGTCTCCGACGGCGACGGTCCCGGCATGTCCGTCGGGGTGGGAGTCGGGGTGGG
>CBRG010000194.1 GCA_000470535.1 Streptomyces sp. AW19M42 | reverse complement strand
CGATGATCAGTACGGCGACGGCTGCGGTGAAAGCGGCCGTCACGTCGTCCGTGGCCAGCAGCCACGCGATCAGGGTGACCAGGGCGATCAGCAGGACCACGGGGACGAACACGGCCGAGATCCGGTCCGCGAGCCGCTGCACCTCGGCCTTGCCGTTCTGCGCGTCCTCGACGAGCCGGGCCATCCGCGCCAACTGGGTGTCGGCGCCGATCCGGGTCGCCTCGACGACGAGCCGGCCGGAGACGTTCACGGTGGCGCCGGTGACGGGGTCCCCGGCCACCACGTCGACCGGGACGGACTCGCCGGTCAGCATGGACGCGTCCACCGCGGACGTGCCCTCGACCACCGTGCCGTCGGTGGCGACCTTCTCGCCGGGCCGGACCACGAAGCGGTCCCCGACGGCGAGCCGGGCGACCGGGACGCGTACCTCGGTGCCGTCGCGCAGCACCGCGACGTCCTTGGCGCCCAGGTGCATCAGGGCCCGCAGGGCGGAACCGGCCTTCCGCTTGGACTTCGCCTCCAGGTAGCGGCCCAGCAGGATGAACGTGACGACTCCTGCGGCCACCTCCAGATAGATCGTGGAGGAGCCTTCCGTGCGCGAGACCGTGAAGTCGAAGCCGTGCCGCATGCCGGGCATTCCGGCGTCACCGAGGAACAGCGCCCAGAGCGACCAGCCGAAGGCGGCGAGGGTGCCGACAGAGACGAGGGTGTCCATGGTGGCCGCGCCGTGCCGGAGGTTGGTCCAGGTCGCCCGGTGGAAGGGCAGCCCGCCCCAGACGACGACGGGGGCGGCCAGAGTGAGCGAGAGCCACTGCCAGTTGTCGAACTGGAGGGCCGGGATCATCGCGAGCAGGACGACGGGGGCGGCGAGGACGGCAGAGACGATGAGCCGCTGACGCAGCGAGGCGAGCGTGGTGCCGGTGCCGGTGCCGGTGCCGGTGCCGGTGTCGGGGGCGTCTGCGGAGTCCGGGGTCTCTGTCTCCGCCGCGGGTGAGGGCGGCGTCGGAGGGGGTGTGGGTGCTGTGGGCGTCTCAGGTGTCTCGGGCGTCGGCGGTGTGTCTTGGCTTGCCGGGGCCGGGGCCGGGGCCGGGGCCGGGGCCGTCGGGGTCGAGGTCGGCGCGGTGCGGTGGACCGGTTCCGCTGTGTAGCCCGTCTTCCGGACGGTCGCGATTAGGTCAGCGACGCCGGTCTCCGGGCCGTAGAAGACCCGGGCCTTCTCGGTGGCGTAGTTGACGGTGGCGGTGACCCCGTCCATCTTGTTCAGCTTCTTCTCGACGCGGGCCGCGCAGGAGGCGCAGGTCATCCCGCCGATCATGAACTCGGCCTCCGAGTTCTCCGCTGCCGGGGCTTCGGTCTCTGTCGCGCTGTGCATGTCCGAACTCCTGAAACGCCGACCGGGCCGTACCCCACCAGTATCTGCTGGTCGGTCCGGCCCGGCGGCGAAGGGGTGAGGCGGGTGGAGTGGATCCGGGGGGTTCCGGCGGTCAGGCCTGGCCGGTGAGCTCGTAACCGGCCTCGTCGACAGCCGCGCGTACGGCCTCCTCGTCCAGCGGCGCCCGGGAGGTCACCGTCACCTGGCCGGTGGACGCCACCGCCTTCACCGAGGTGACGCCCTCGATTCCGGAGATCTCCTCGGAGACGGCGCCCTCGCAGTGCCCGCAGGTCATGCCGGTGACCTGGTAGACCGTGGTCACGCCGCCCTGCTTCGCGTCGGCGCTCGCGCCGTCGTGGCAGGAGCCGCTGGGGGAGCAGCAGGAGCCGGTCGCCTGGGGGAGCTGGGTCTCGGCGGTCATCGTTTTCTCCTCTTCGAGGGGCACATGTGGGTGGGGAGGCAGGCGCCCGGGAGGGTTCCGGGAAGGCCGGTGCGCCTCCACCCTCACCACACTATACCCCTAGGGGGTATAAATGCGAGCGACGAGAGTCGGAGGCGGCCATTCGAGGCGGCAGGGGTGCGGTGGTGGGGTCGGGTACGGACGGGCGGAGCGTAGATTCGGCCGTCCGTAGGACCGGGGCGAGGCCGAGGGGCGGGGCGTATGAGGGCAGTGGTGTTCGAGGAGTTCGGCAAGGAAGCCCGGGTCCAGGACGTGGCGGATCCCAGCCCCTCCCGCGACGGGGTGGTGGTCCGGGTGGAGGCGACCGGACTGTGCCGCAGCGACTGGCACGGCTGGATGGGCCACGATCCCGACATCACCCTGCCGCACGTACCCGGCCATGAACTGGCCGGTGTGGTCGAGGCCGTCGGGCGGGACGTGGTCGACCGGCGGCCGGGCGACCGGGTCACCGTGCCCTTCGTCTGCGCCTGCGGCCGCTGCGCCGCCTGCGCGGCCGGGGCCCAGCAGGTCTGCGAGCGGCAGACCCAGCCGGGATTCACCCACTGGGGCTCGTTCGCGGAGTACGTCGCGCTGGAGCGGGCCGACGTCAATCTGGTCCCGGTCCCCCACGGGATGTCGTTCGGCACGGCCGCCGCTCTGGGCTGCCGGTTCGCCACGGCGTTCCGGGCCGTGGTGGCCAGGGGCCGGGTGGCGCCGGGCGAATGGGTCGCCGTGCACGGCTGCGGCGGGGCCGGGCTCTCGGCCGTGATGATCGCGGTGGCCTGCGGCGCCCGTGTCGTCGCGGTCGACGTCTCGCCCGAAGCCCTCCGGCTGGCCCGGACGTTCGGGGCGGCGGAGTGCGTGGACGCCTCCGCACACCCCGAAGGCGTCGACGCGGCGGTACGTGAACTCACGGGAGGAGGCGCCCAGTTGTCGCTCGACGCGCTGGGATCGCCGGTTACCTGCGCCGCGTCGGTCCGGAGCCTGCGCCGCCAGGGGCGCCATGTGCAGGTCGGGCTGCTCCCTCCGGCGGCCGGTGACCCCGTCGTGCCGATGGCGAGGGTGATCGCTCTGGAGCTGGAGCTCCTCGGCAGCCACGGCATGGCCGCGCACGCCTACCCGCCGATGATGGACATGGTCCGGTCCGGCAGCCTGCGCCCCGACCTGCTCGTGACCTCCACCATCGGCCTGGACGCGGCCCCGGCGGCGCTCGCCGCGATGAGCGCGGGGCCGGGGCCGGGAGCCGGAGTGACGGTCATCGAGCCCACGCGCCGACCGCACCCGGACGGCGCCTGACCGGGAGGTGCGGGGCGGGTCAGTCCCGGCGGCCCCGGTTGCCGGGGCGGGTGGTGACCCAGGTGCGGATGGTGTCCGCGTACCAGTACGGTTTGCCGCCCTCCACGTGATCCGGTGGCGGAAGGAGCCCGTGTTTCCGGTAGGAGCGGACGCTGTCCGGCTGCACCCGGATGTGGGCGGCGATGTCCTTGTAGGACCAGAGTCTTCCGTCCGTCATTGCTGACACCTCTCTCTGCCGCAGCGGCAGTCTGGGAGCCGTCGGGGAGCCGCGGCTCCGACGCCGACGATCACTCAGCCTGTGTCCGGGTGAACGAGCGCGATGAGAGGCGGGGAGGGGCTGTCGAGCGCCTGTGACGAAAGACCCGCGTAATGGAGATATATGTGACGAGGGAGAGATTTCTGTGACGGAAGGAGTGCGCTGGGGCAAAGAGGGTCAGGCCCTGCGGGGCTGCGCGCCCCGCCCTTCGCACCTCAGATGTGCCTCAACTGCGGTGATACCGGCGCCGACTCCGGGCACGATCATTCCATGACTGGTTTCGGCAAGCAGAACATGGCCGTTCTCGTGCTGCGCGAGGCGGACGACATCACCACCGTGCTCCGACAGGCTCTGGCCACCGCGCCCGCCGAGGAACGCCCCGGCCTGGAAAGGGCCATGGCCCTCACCGCCGAGGCCGGTGCGGTTCCGGACGCGGAACTGCGCGGCCGCTGGGCGCTGCGCAGGATGGCGTCGACCGGGTACGACGGGCCGCCCCGCACCGTGGCCGCGATCAAGGCTCTGCGCACGGCCGAGCGGAGCCTGAGCCTGCTCCAGGCGGTGAACCTGTCGAAGGACGCGGAGGCGGTCGCGATGGAGGCGCAGGACGGCCGGGCCGCGGAGCCGGACGCCTCGTAAACCGGAGGCAGGGGCGGGCCGCCGCGCACCGCCGTCACGTCACGTCCGGGGCGGCTCGGTGTCTCGGGCGGCCTGCCCCGGGCCGCCGCAGGAGCGCAGGAACTCCCGGGTGCGCCGGGCGATCGGGAACGGTGCGTCGGGCGGGCACGGGTACATGTCCTGCTCGACGATCGCGAACAGGTCGACGTCCAGCCGGCGGGCGGCGTCCAGCACGGGCGCCAGGGCGGGCACCCCGCCCGGCGGCTCGCACATCACCCCGCGCGCCACGGCCGGCCCGAACGGCACCTCGTTCGCCACCACTTCGGCCAGGATCTCCGGGTCGACCTGCTTGAGGTGCAGATAGCCGATCCGCTCACCGTAGGTCTCGATCAGCTTGACGCTGTCGCCGCCGCAGTAGGCGTAGTGCCCGGTGTCGAGGCAGAGCGAGACCAGGGAGGGATCGGTGGCGTCGAGGAAGCGGCTGACGTTCTCCTCGCTGTCGATATGGGTGTCGGCGTGCGGGTGGACGACGATGCGCAGACCGAAACGGTCCTGCACCTCGCGCCCCAGCCGCTCCGTCTGGGTGGTGAGGTCACTCCACTGCTCCGCGGTGAGGGTGCGGTCCTCCAGCACCTCGCCCGTCTTGTCGTCGCGCCAGAACGACGGGATGACCACGAGGTGGTCGGCGCCCATCGCCCGGGTGAGCTCCGCGATGTCCGCGACATGCGCCCAGGTCCGTTCCCAGACGCCCGGACCGTGGTGCAATCCGGTGAAAACGGTGCCCGCGGAAACGCTGAGCCCGCGGCTGCGGGTCTCGTCGGTGAGGCGGGCCGGATCGGTCGGGAGGTAGCCGTACGGGCCCAGCTCGATCCACTCGTATCCGGCGGTGGAGACCTCGTCGAGGAAGCGCTGCCAGGGCACCTGCTGCGGATCCTCGGGGAACCACACCCCCCAGGAATCGGGCGCGGAGCCGATGCGGATGCGGGCCGGAGGGGTTGCGGAGGTGGTCATGCGCTCCAGCCTCGACGCCCGGGGAGATGGGTGTCAAGCATTAGTCCGTATGTCCGGACCAATCATTGACAGCATTCGGGGGAGGAGTTAGACCGGGGGCGACAGTGGCGTACGCCAGCTGCCGCACCGGTCGTCGAAGGGACACAGATGCCTGAGCCGTACGACGTGATCACGATGGGCCGGATCGGAGTGGATCTCTACCCCCTGCAGACGGGCCTGCCGCTGGCCCGGGTGGACACCTTCGGAAAGTTCCTCGGCGGTTCGCCCACCAACGTCGCCGTCGCGGCGGCGCGCCTGGGCCGGCGCAGTGCGGTGGTGACCCGGACGGGACAGGACGCGTTCGGGGAGTACCTCCACCAGCAGCTCAGGGAGTTCGGGGTGGACGACCGATGGGTGACGGCCGTCGGTGAGTACCCGACCCCGGTCACCTTCTGCGAGATCTTCCCGCCCGACGACTTCCCGCTCTACTTCTACCGCATGCCCAAGGCCCCGGACCTGGAGATCCATCCGGCGGAACTGAATCTGGAGGCCGTCGCGTCCGCCCGGGTCTTCTGGATGACCGGCACCGGACTCTGCGCCGAACCCAGCTGCTCCGCGACGCTCGCCGCGCTGCGGGCCCGCGACCGTTCGGGCATCACGGTCTTCGACCTCGACTGGCGCCCGATGTTCTGGGAAGAGCCATCGAGCACGGCGGCGGACGGTTCGCCGGACCCCGCGCCCGACAGCTCACCCCACCCCGCCGCCTCCGCCCGCTACCGCGAGGCCCTCGCCCACGCCACCATCGCCGTGGGCAACCTCGACGAGTGCGAGATCGCGACCGGCGAGCGCGAACCGTACGCCGCGGCGCGCGCCCTCCTGGCCGCCGGGGTCGAGCTGGCCGTCGTGAAGCAGGGGCCCGGCGGCGTCCTCGCGGTCCACCGCGACGGGACGGTGGCCGACGTACCGCCGCTCCCCGTCGAGGTGGTCAACGGCCTGGGCGCCGGGGACGCGTTCGGCGGCGCGCTCTGCCACGGCCTGCTCGCCGGCTGGGACACCGCCCGCATCATGCGGTACGCCAACGCGGCGGGCGCCATCGTCGCCTCCAGGCTCGCCTGCTCGTCCGCGATGCCGTTCCCGCACGAGGTCGAGGCGGCCCTCGCCGCAGGCTCCGTGACCGCGACGAACGCGACCGCGACGAACCCGCGCCCCGCGCCCACCACCACGCCCACCGGATCCGGAGCGGCGTCATGACGGCCCCGGCTGCTTCCGTCTCCGACCTCGTCCATGTGCGCATGCACCACCCGGAAGCCGTCGCGGAGGCCGCCGCACGGCGGCACAGGCGGCCGCTCGTCGGCAGCGCCGGTCGGCTGATGATCATCGCCGCCGACCATCCGGCCCGTGGCTCGCTCGCCGTCGGAGAGCGGGAACTCGCCATGGCCAACCGGTTCGAACTGCTGGACCGGCTCTGTCTGGCGCTCTCCAGGCCCGGCGTCGACGGCGTCCTCGCCACCGCCGACATCCTCGACGACCTGTTGCTCCTGGGCGCGCTGGAGGGCAAGGTCGTCATCGGTTCGATGAACCGGGGCGGCCTGGCCGGTGCCGCCTTCGAGCTGGACGACCGGTTCACCGGACACCGCCCCGAAGACCTCGCCCGGCTCGGCTTCGACGCGGGCAAGCTGCTGCTGCGGATCGACTACCACGACCCGGGCTCGCTCGACACGATGCACACCACCGCCCGTGCGATCGACGCCATGGCCGCGTACCGGCTGCCGGTCTTCGTCGAACCGTTCCTCTGCCGCCGCACCGGTGGCAAGGTCCGCAACGACCTGAGCGCCGCCGCGGTGAGCACCTCCATCGCCATCGCCTCCGGGCTCGCCGGCACCTCCGCGTACACCTGGCTCAAGGTCCCCGTCACCGAGAAGCCCGAGGACATGGCGCAGGTCATGGAGAGCTCCACGCTGCCCACCGTGCTGCTGGGCGGCGAGGTGGGCGAGGACCAGGACGGCGCGTACGAGCGGTGGCGCACCGCGCTGCGGCTGCCGACCGTCCGGGGTCTCGTGGTGGGGCGGTCGCTGCTCTACCCGTCCGACGGGGACGTGGGCGCCGCGGTCGACACGGCCGTATCACTGCTCGAACCGGGCACGGCGGGCAGGGAAGGAACATGACCATGCACGGAGAACCGCACGGAGAGCCGCACGTAGAGCCGCACGGAGAACCGAGGTACCACCTGCCCGCGGGGAGCGCGGGGCGCGGTCCCTACGCCCTGGACATCGGTCCTGAGCAGGCCGGCTGGGAGCGGTCGAGCCTGCGTGTGGTGGAGCTCGAACCGGGAGATGTTCACACTCTTGTCACCGGAGAGAGCGAGTGGATCGTGCTGCCGTTGACGGGTGCCTGTACGGTGCACATCTCAGATGAGATCTTTGAACTGCTGGGCCGGCAAAGCGTGTTCAGCGGGGTATCCGACTTCGCGTACGTACCGCGTGACGCCCATGCACAGATCGCCTCCGGCGCAGGCGGCCGCTTCGCCCTGGCAGGAGCGAAGTGCGAGCGACGACTCCCCGCTCGCTACGGCCCCGCGCCGGAGGTACCCGTCGAGCTGCGCGGCTCCGGCACTTGCTCCCGCCAGGTCAACAACTTCGCCGCCGCCGACACCTTCGACTGCGACCGGCTGATCGCGGTCGAGGTCCTCACCCCGGGCGGGAACTGGTCCTCCTACCCGCCGCACAAGCACGACGAGGACCACCCCGGCGAGGAGTCCGTGCTCGAAGAGATCTACTACTTCGAGGTGGCGGACGACGGCCTCGGCTACCACCGGGTGTCCCCGTCCAGAGCCGGCGGTACGGACGTCCTGGCCGAGGTCCGCAGCGGCGACGCGGTCCTCATTCCGGACGGCTGGCACGGCCCGTCCATCGCCGCGCCCGGCCGCACGCTGTACTACCTGAACGTGATGGCGGGCCCCGGCGACGAGCGGCAGTGGCTGATCCGCGACCACCCCGAGCACGGCTGGATCCGCGACACCTGGCCGTCCCAGCCCATGGACCCCAGGCTCCCGTTCTACGGACCGGAGGACCACACGTGAGTACCCGCCGCCTCACCACCGCCCAGGCGCTGGTGGACTTCCTCGCCGTGCAGTACACCGAACGCGACGGCGCACACCACCGGCTGATCGGCGCCACCTGGGGCATCTTCGGCCACGGCAACGTCGCCGGTGTCGGCCAGGCGCTCCTGGAGGCCGGGGACGCCATGCCCTATCTCCAGGGCCGCAACGAGCAGGCCATGGTGCACGCCGCCGTCGGATACGCCCGCCGGTCCGGCCGGCTCTCCGCGCACGCCGTCACCACCTCCATCGGTCCGGGCGCCACCAATCTCGTCACCGGCGCGGCCCTCGCCACCATCAACCACCTCCCGGTCCTGCTGCTGCCCGGTGACACCTTCGCGACCCGCCCCGCCGAGCCCGTGCT
>CBRG010000193.1 GCA_000470535.1 Streptomyces sp. AW19M42 | reverse complement strand
CCGCCAGGCCCCGCGGCTCGCCTCCTCCTGGACGGCGTTCGCGAGCCGGGTGAGCGGCACGGGCCGGGGCGCGGACCTCACACCGCGTGCCGGGCAGCCGGGTCTGCCCGCCTCGACAAGGTTCTTCACCGACCGCAAGGAGGCGCTGAAGAGCCTCGACCGCGAGGCGTCGCGGCGCGCGGACGGCACCCCGAGGCTGGCCCTGGTGCATGGCGCCGAAGGCATGGGCACCAGCACGCTGGCGGTGCACTGGGGAGTACGTCAGGCCGGCATGTTCCCGGACGGTCAGCTCTACGCGGATCTGGCGGGCGGCACCTCCGCCGCGCGCGGTACCGGGACCGTGCTGCGTGGTCTGCTGCGCCAACTCGGCCTGCCGGACGAGGAGATGCCGACCGCCGCCGACCGGCTGAGCGAGTTCTTCCGAGGCTGTGTGGCGGACCTGCGGCTGCTGATCGTTCTCGACCATGCGCACTCGGCCGCCCAGATCCGGCCGCTCCTCACCTCCGCGCCCGCCGTGTTCATGATCGTGGTGGCCCGCAGTCCGTTCCCCGGCCTCGATGCGGTACGCGTGCCCGTCGGCCCGCTGGCGGACAAGGACGCGGTACGGCTGCTGACCCAGCTGCTGGACAAGCCGGCGATCGCCGCGGCCCGCGCCACCCTGCCCTCCGTCCTCGCCCGGTGCGGCGGATCGCCGTACGCCCTGCGCGCGGCAGCGCCCCGCCTCACCGGACCCGCCTCCGGTAGGCCGGCCGGCGGCGACCCCGTACGGGCGGCGGCGCAGGACACCTACGGCGCATTGGACCCGGGGACGGCGAAGCTGTACCGCCTGCTGGCGGTACGCGAATGGCCCGCCCTGGACGCGGCGGTGGCCGCCCGTGTCGCCGGGGTGACGACCGAGGACGCCGAGCGGCGGCTGGACGAACTGGCGGACGGGCTCCTGCTGGAGCGCAACACCACTGCCGACGGCCGGGCCCGCTACCACTACCGACCGGCGGTCCGCGGACATGCCGAGTCCGTCGCCGTACAGGAGGACGGCATCGCCGGCTGCTCGGCCGCCATGGGGCGGGCCCTGCGCTGGTACGTCGACCTGTCGACATCCGCGGCGCACCAGGCACTGCCCGAGAGCTGGCGGGTCCCCGCGCCCACGGGCACCGGCGAATCTCCGGCCTTCGAAAGCCGGGGCGAGGCGCTCGACGCGCTGATCGCCGAGTCCGGCAACCTGATCCAGGCAGTCCACTGTGCAGAGGAGTCCGGCGACCCGGCCTCAGCCGTACGACTGTGCCGCGCCCTGTGGCCGCTGCAGCTCAAGGCCGGCCGCCACGAGACGCTGCTGCCCGCCCTGCGTGTCGGAGCACGGCTCGCGGACGCACACCTGCCCGGAAGCGCGGACGCGGGAGCACTGCACGCCCAACTCGCGCACACGCTCACCGAACTGCGCCTCTGGGACGAGGCCGAGACGGAGGCGCTCGCGGCCGCGCGGGCGGAGGAGGCGGCGGGGCACAAGCGGGGCCACGCGTCTGCGACGGAGTTCCTCGGACTGCTGAGGCTTCGGCAATGGCGCTTCCAGGAGGCGTACGAGTGCTTCGAGGAGGCGGACGCGGTGCTGGTCACGGTCCGGGCGGACGACGAGGGAACCGCCGACGTCCCCCGCGCACGCGCCCTGCTGGAACGCCATCGGGGCCGCGCCCTGCGCGGTCTCGGCAGGTTCGCGGAGTCCAGGGGCCGGCTCGGGACGGCGCTGCGTCACTTCCGGGCCGGCGGCGACACGTACAACACGGCCCGGACGCTGACCGACCTGGCCGAGACCTGGCTGGACGAGTCGGACACCGCCGCCGCACGCCCCCTGGTCGAGGCGGCGATCACGACGCTGAGCGGCCAGAGCGCCGAGTACCACGTGGCGTATCTGCGGTCCATGCGCGAGCGCTGCACGGCCGGGGAGCACGGCACCGGCTGAAGCGCGTCACCCGGCGGCCAGACCGGTGACCCGCACCCGCACACTCCGGGCCCCGGCCCGGACGGTGAAACCGCCGTCATCCACCAGCGTCGTGAGCCGCCTCGCCATGACGTCGTCGCCGACGCCCCCGGCCCCCAGCAGAGCATGGAGGGCGGAGGCGGCGGCCGCGGGGTCAACCGAGGCCTCCGGCACGGACGACAGGCTGAGGAGCCGCCCGCCCCTCGGCCTGACGACGCACTCGGACGGGCCGACCGTGAAGGCGGCCAGCGCACAGCCGGGGTGGCGGTGCAGCACCTCGGCCGTCCAGACCGCCGGAGACCCGAACCGGGGATCGTCGGGCCGGCCGTCCCGGAAGACGACGTCGGCCAGCTCCAGCCCGTCCACGTCGCGGGTGTCCTCGTGCACGGCGATGTGCGCGTCACCGTCCGCGCACTCGGCCGCGGGCGGGGAACCCGCCCAACGGGTCACCGAGACCTCGCCCGGCCGCGTCACCCGGGTCAGTACGTGCAGGGGCACCGTGACGGACACGGGCTCGTGGCCGGGCAGCGGCAACGGCTCCAGCGAGGCGGCCCACTCCGGTTCCGCCGCACCCATCATCGAGTAGAAGAGTGACCGCAGCCGGGCCGCGGCCTCACCCGGTACGGAGGTCGTGTACTCGGCGGGCCCCGGCGACGGCCGGTGGTGCTCGATGATCCGGTCGATCTGCTCGCGCAGCGGCGCTCGGGGCTCCAGCCGGGGCGCCACCCGCATGAAGTCGGAGATCGGTGCCCCGGGATCGAGTTCGTCCAGCGGAGCCGCCGCCAGCAGCACCGGAGTGCCGAGCGCCGCCGCGTAGAAGGTGACGGACCCGTGGTCCCCGACCACCGCGTCGGCCGCCACCAGCGCCTGCCGCCACCCCTCCAGCGGATCGATCAGCACCAGCCCGCAGCGCCGCGCCCGGTCGAGCCAGGCCCGGACCTGGCCGGGGCCGTGCCCGTGCCAGATATTGGGGTGCAGGACGGCGGCGAAGCGGTACTCGTCCACGGGGAACTCGCGGGCGAGCCGGGGCAGCAGGGCGGGCAGGAGGTCGTCGCCGCCTGCGCCGCCGTCCCCGAAGAAGGACGCCGGATTCCACGTGGAGTTGAGGACGACCAGCCGTTGCCCGGCCCGTACCCCGAGGGCCCGGCGGAAGCGCTCGCGGTAGGGGCGGGCGGCGAGTGCGCGGTCGAAGCAGGGGTCACCGGCGAGCACAGCGGTCGGCGCGGCCTCGGGACACGCGGCGCGCAGCCGGTCGCACTGCTCGGGATGGGAGAGAACGAGAGCGTCCGCGACGGGTACGCCGTCCGCCAGGACCCACTGCGGAGCCTGTCCGAATACGGGCACAGGGCCGGGCTCCGCTCCAGCCCCGGTGTCCGGTGTCCGGTGTCCGGTGTCCGGTGTCGCCAGCCTCTTAGTGTATCCGACGCCGTGCGAGAGAATGGCCAACTTGCTTGGGAGAAGCTCCAGTTGGCCACCAAAGCTGGCGGAGACGGCCAGGTCCACCGGCGTTTCGAGGGCCTGTTCCCACGGCAGCACCGGCACTCCGGTTCCGCCGAGGAGTTCGGCCGTGCCGGCCGAGAACGCCGAGGACTCCGGGCAGGTGGCGAGGAGCTGGATCCGCAGATCGCCGTCGAAGAGGGGCAGCACGTCCAGGAGCCGGGTGGCAGAGGTCACGTTGTGCACGACGACCAGCACCCGCAGGCACTTCCCGCGGGTGGCCCACCGCACGGCGCCGTCCCCGACCGGCACTCGCAGCCATCCGGCCCGTCCTCGTGTCACCCGCGCCCCCACTCGGCCCATGGGCCGGGCGACTGCCCGGCCGACCAGCCACGATATCCAATCGGCCCGGCCGAGCGCCTTGTCAGGCGGCCATCGCCACGGAAGTCTTCCCGAGCACCGGGCCAGGGGCCGTGCCGGCCTTCCGGTCCCCGAAGACCACCACCCGCAGCAGGGCGAACCGCCCGACCCCGGCCAGCGCCGACGCCGACAGGTACACGGTCTGCTGGACCAGGGCGGACGGCTCGGGGCGCAACGCGTACAGGCAGAGCAGAGCCCCGGTCGTGAAGGCGTAGCTGACAGCGACGGTCAGCCCCGACTGGAGGTGCACACCCCACCCGCGGCGCTCGCTGCGGAACGACACCCGGCTGTGCAGCTCGGTGGCTATCACCGTGGACACCACGGTCACCAGTGCGTTCGCCACCGCCAGCGGCATCCGGTCGTGGAGCAGGACCAGCACCCCGCTGGAGGCGACCCCGACCCCGCCTCCGCAGACCACGAAGCGCACGAAGGCCGCGACCAGGGCGTGGGGCGTGCGCGTCTGCTGATGGGGTGGGACGGCGGTCACGAAGTTCCTCCGAGGACTGTGTGGGGCGGTACGAATATCTCACCCCAGAACCTACGGACTCGGCGCCCTCCCCACGACCCGGTTTCTCCCCGAGCTCCCTAGGGGTTGTCCCCCAGGGGACCCCGGGTGGGCACCCCCCAGGGGTGGCGCGGTGTCCGGGGCGGGCGCGGTATCGGCGGTGTGCGATCCCGAGCCGCGCAGGGAGTGTCAGCCGCATGCTGCCCGGGTCATGATCCACCTCGTCACTGAGTGTTCGGCCGTACGCCACCGCGTGCACACCGCACGGGTCTTCCGCCCGCCCGCCGGTTCTGGAACACTCCTGTCGTTTTCACCCTTATGTTTCCTCACCCCACAGAGGCCCCCACTCATGGCAGAACTCAACCGTCGCCGCCTCCTGCAGCTCGCCGGAAGCACGGTCGCCTTCAGTACGTTGTCGAGCAGCATCGCCCGTGCCGCCTCACTGCCCGCGAAGGGCCTTACGGGCACGCTCCAGGACGTCGAGCACATCGTCGTACTGATGCAGGAGAACCGTTCCTTCGACCACTACTTCGGCACCATGAAGGGTGTGCGCGGCTTCGGTGACCCGCGTCCGGTCACGCTGCCCGGCGGAAAGCCGGTCTGGCACCAGAAGGACCTCGTCGGCAAGCAGGTGCTGCCTTTCCGGCCGCCCGCCGACGACCTCGGACTACAGTTCCTCCAGGACCTGAACCACGACTGGGCCGGTGGGCACCGGGCGTTGAACAAGGGCGCGTACGACCAGTGGGTGCCCGCCAAGACCGCCACGACGATGGCCCACCTCACACGCGCAGACATCCCGTTCCACTACGCCCTCGCCGACGCGTTCACCGTCTGCGACGCGTACCACTGCTCGTTCCTCGGCTCGACCGACCCGAACCGCTACTACCTGTGGAGCGGGTACACCGGCAACGACGGCACCGGCGGCGGGCCCGTGCTCGGCAATGACGAGGCGGGGTACGGCTGGAAGACCTATCCCGAGCGGCTGGAGGAGGCCGGGGTGTCGTGGAAGGTCTACCAGGACATCGGTGACGGGCTCGACGCCGCAGGTTCCTGGGGGTGGATCGACGACGCCTACCGGGGAACGTACGGAGACAACTCGCTTCTCTACTTCAACAGTTATCGCGACGCCAAGCCCGGTGAGCCCCTCTTCGACAAGGCGCGCACCGGGACCGACGTCAAGAACGGCGACGGGCTCCTCGATGATCTGAAGGCCGACATCCGGGCCGGGACGCTCCCCAAGATCTCCTGGGTCGTCTCGCCCGAGGCCTACAGCGAGCACCCCAACTGGCCCGCCAACTACGGCGCCTGGTACATCTCGCAGGTGCTGGACGCACTGACCTCCGACCCGGAGGTCTGGGGCCGGACCGCCCTCTTCATCACCTACGACGAGAACGACGGCTTCTTCGACCACGTCGTGCCGCCGTTCGTGCCGTCCGGTGCGGCGCAGGGGCTGTCCACGGTTGACACCTCCGCCGACCACTTCCCCGGCGACATCCGGTACGCGGCCGGACCGTACGGAC
This sequence comes from Streptomyces sp. AW19M42, assembly GCA_000470535.1. Classification (GTDB taxonomy): domain Bacteria; phylum Actinomycetota; class Actinomycetes; order Streptomycetales; family Streptomycetaceae; genus Streptomyces. The sequence goes on along the minus strand of CBRG010000193.1, from coordinate 27,802 downwards.
TCGGCCAGCGCGTGCCCATGACGGTCGTGTCCCCGTGGAGCACCGGCGGGTTCGCGTGTTCCGAAGTCTTCGACCACACCTCCGTCATCCGGTTCATGGAAGAGCGCTTCGGCGTGCGCGAGCCCAACATCTCGCCCTGGCGGCGTGCTGTCTGCGGCGATCTCACCTCGGCCTTCGACTTCCGGACGACGGACACCGCGCCCTCCTCGCTGCCCTCCACGGACGGTTACGCGCCGCCGGACGGGGAGCGGCACCCCGACTACGTGCCGGTGCCGCCGGTCTCGGGCAGCGTGCCGAAGCAGGAGTCCGGCACGCGGCCCACCCGGCCGCTGCGGTACGCGCCGCTCGTGGACGGGACGGCCGACCCGGGCACCGGGAAGTACCAGCTCACCTTCAGCGGCGGGGACGCGGCCGGGGCGCAGTTCCTGGTGACGTCCGCCAACCGCGGTGACGGGCCCTGGACCTACACCACCGAGGCGGGCAAGACGCTCTCCGACAGCTGGAACACGACCTACTCCAGCGGCGTGACCGACCTCACCGTGCACGGTCCGAACGGGTTCCTGCGGACCTTCCGGGGACCCGGCAAAGCCGCAGGGCCTGAGGTGACGGCGCGTCATAACCCGCTGAGCGGAGCCCTCGACGTGACGCTCACCCATGCCGGTACGGAGACTGTGCAACTCACCGTGCGCAACGCGGACGCCTACGGCGGCGGGGCGCAGACCTTCGCGGTGCGGGCCGGCGCGACCGTGACGCACACCGTTGACCTGCGCGGCAGCAAGCGCTGGTACGACATCGAGGTGGTCTCGGACGCGGACGCCACGTTTCTCCGCCGGTTCGCCGGACACGTCGAGACGGGCGAGGCCGGAACGAGTGACCCGGGCCTCGTCACCGGCTGACCGGCCGGCCCGCGAGCGGTACCCGGCGGCCGGGCTGCCAAGGGGGAGAGTCGGGGGCGCACGGGTCTGGTCCGGCCCGTTCCCGTGCGTCCCTGACCGCCCGTCGGCTGAGCGGGCCCCGTGCGTCGGGGTGGGCTGCCCGGGTGCGTTAGGGTTTTTGCCGGGTCATGAGTTCCAGTGCGCAGCCCCGGCTCGCTGGACGGCACCCCGCTCCGCTGCGGGTGCTCCGGGTGACGACCTGCCCCGTGCGCGAGGTGCGGGGAACAGCGGACCGCGGCGCAGAGCGCTCGGGGTCCATCATCCCCGGAAGGCGGGACTCACCATGCTGCGTCATCTCCCCGAGCACGGCTCCGTGCGGAGCGAGGGCTGCGATCGGTACGCCGCAGGCCACCAAGTGCACTGGATCCACGCCAAGAAGTGCCGGCAGGAGCCCGGTCAGGCCGTCGAGATACTGCTGACCGCAGATGATGTCGGGCACGACGGGTGGGTCGGGCCGCGTGCCGCGTTCGACTACGCGAGCAGCCTTCCGCAGGTGTGGACGCACGCTCCGGACGAACTGCGGGAGACCCTCGCAGGTCACCGGGGACGCGTGTACTGGCTCTCCCGCTGGCACGCGCTGAAGCTCGTGACCGGTGCCGACCGGGTCGCCGGACTCGTCAACGTCGCCTTCGAGGCCGGGGAACTGTGCGGCATCCCGGACTCCGTGGAACCGGTGCGTGCGGCCGGTGGTCAATTGTCGTGAGATGTCGACCCGTTGCTTCATTTCGGGTGCACATTTGATCGTCATCGACCGCTGTGGCGTCACATAAAATCCTTATAGTGGGCGTGCGTTGACCGCACGATCGTGACGCGTGACGCTTCCGCCACAGAAGTCAGGACGATGACGCGCCCTTCCTCCACAGAGCCCGAGTCCGCCTCACCTCCTCCGGGGTGCCCCGCGCACGCGGGGCCGGGGGCCGCCGTGCCCCTCAGCGGGCCCTCGTTCCAGATCGAGCCGCAGGCGGTCTATCGCGCCATGCGGCGGGACCACGGGCCGGTCGTCCCCGTCGAGCTGCCGGGCGGGTTCCCCGCCTGGCTGGTCATCGGCTATCGGGAACTCCATCAGGTCACCAGTGACGGCGAGTTGTTCCCGCGCGATGTCGGCCTGTGGAACCAGTGGGAGCACATCCCGCAGGACTGGCCGCTGCTGCCCATGGTCGGGCGGCCGTTGCCGTCCATCTACTTCAGCGCGGGGGACGAGCACCGGCGGCACGCGCGGATGGTCGGACCCGCCCTGGAAGGGGCCGACCCGCTCGAGATCCGCCGCCACTGCGAGCAGTTGGCCGACCGGCTGATCGATGCCGTGTGCAGCACGGGCACGGCCGACCTGGTCGCGGACTTCTGCGAGCCCCTTCCGGTCCTGGTCCTCGCGCGGCTGGTCGGATTCCCCGACGACGAGGGCGCCTCCATCGCCCGGGTGCTGAAGGACCTGGCCGACGGCGGTCCGGGCGCGCAGGAGGCACATCTGCGTTTCGGGGAGCACATGGCGCGGCTGGTCGCCGCGAAGCGTGCCGCTCCCGGCGACGACGTGACCTCCCGGATGCTCGCGTTCCCGGAGGAGTTCACCGACGAGGAGTACATGCTCGACCTGATGGCCATCACGGCCGCGGGGCACCTCACCACCGCCGACTGGATGAGCAACTCGCTGCGGCTGATGCTCACGGAGGACGAGTTCGCGCAGTCGATGGCGGGCGGCCGGCGCAGTGTGGCCGAGGCCATGAACGAGGTGCTCTGGGAGGACGGGCCGACGCAGATCCTCGCCGGACGCTGGGCCGCCCGGGACACCCGGCTCGGCGGACGGCCCATCAGGGCGGGGGACATGCTGCTGCTCGGGCTCGGCGCAGCCAACACCGATCCGCTGATCCGGCAGAGCCTGACCGGCGGCGGTTCCTCCGCACAGGGCGGCAACGGCGCACATTTCGCCTTCAGCCACGGCGAGTACCGGTGCCCCTTCCCCGCACAGGAGATCGCGGAGACCATCGCGCGTACCGGCATCGAGGTGCTGCTCGACCGGCTGCCCGACCTGCGGCTCCGGGTCCCCGTCGCGGACCTGGTGCGACGGCCCTCCGCGTTCCTGCGCGGGACCACCGCGCTCCCCGTTCGGTTCACCCCCGTTCGTACGACAGGAGACCTCCCGTGAACTGCCCTCACGCCGCCGCGCACGCCGCCCCCGACTGCGGGACCGTCGTCATCGATCCCATGGTCCAGGACCTGGACGGTGAGACGGCGAGGCTGCGTGAGGCCGGCCGGCTCGCCCGGATCGAGCTGCTCGGCGTACCCGCCTGGACGATCACCCGGCACGCCGACGCCCGTGAGCTCCTGGTCGACCCGAGGCTGGTGAAGGACCTCGACGCCTGGGGGCTGTGGCAGAGCGGCGAGGTGACGCACGCGTGGCCACTCATCGGGATGATCGACGCCGGGCGGTCCATGTTCACCGTGGACGGCGTCGAGCACCGTCGGCTGCGTACCAAGACCTCCCAGGCGCTCACCCCCCGCCGGCTGGAGGCCGTCAGGCCCGACATCGAGAAGTTCACGGAGGAACTGCTGGACGCACTCGCGGACGGTGGCAGGGACGGGGCCGTCGTCGACCTCAAGTCGGTGTTCGCGCAGCCGCTGCCGATGCGGGTCGTCGGCATGCTCATGGGCGTGGACCCCGCCGAGAACGCGATGCTGACCAGGCAGTACAAGGCCTTCTTCTCGATGCTCACCCCGCAGGACGAACGCCTGGCACTGCTGGCCGAGTTGGACGTCTTCTACGCCGGGCTGGTGCGCGAGAAGGCCGCACGGCCAACCGACGACCTGACCTCCGCGCTCATCCTCGCCGAGGAGGGCGGCGAGCCGCTCACCGAGGAGGAGGTGGTGGGCAACCTCAAGGCGATGGTCGCGGCCGGCCACGAGACCACCATCGGGCTCATCCTCAACGCGGTACGAGCCCTCCTGTCCCACCCGGAACAGCTGCGGATGGTCCTCGACGGGGAGGTCTCCTGGGAGACGGTGATCGAGGAGACGCTGCGGTGGGACACCCCGACCACCCATCTGCTGATGCGGTTCGCGACCGAGGACATCCAGGTGGGTGACGACGTCATAGCCAGGGGTGAGGGCGTGGTCATCTCGTACCGGGTGATCGGCCGGGACGTCGAGCAGCACGGTGCGGACGCGGACGCCTTCGACATCACCCGCACCGCCCCCATCCGGCACATGACGTTCGGCCACGGTCCGCACATCTGCCCCGGCGCGGCGCTCTCCCGGGTCGAGGCGGGGATAGCGCTGCCCGCCCTCTTCGCCCGGTTCCCCGGACTGCGGCTCGCGGTGCCGGACGCGGACATCCGCAAGCTTCCGGTGATGACCCAGAACGACATGGAGGCCTTCCCCGTTCTGCTCGACGCCTGAACCGGGCGGGTCGGCATATCGTGGCGGTGGGCGTACGGGCGACCGCCACGGGCCACCGCTTCCAGAAGGCATGAGTCGAAGCGCTTCGACATTGTATGGACACGCTGTACCCGCAGGTCTAGGCTCGCACTATCCGTACACACCCGAGGTGATGGGTGGGGTGTCGAAGCGCTTCGCCGCAGTGGTGTCCGTCTGAAACCGCCCATCCGCGTGCCGGTGTCCGACGTCGTTCTGTGATGGAGAGCTGAATGGTCACCCTTGCCGAGGTCGCACAGCACGCCGGAGTCTCCGCCAGCACGGTGAGCTACGTCCTCAGCGGGAAGCGGTCCATCTCTGTCCCCACCAGGGAACGGGTGGAACGGAGCATCAAGGAACTCGGCTACCACCCCAACGCGGGTGCGCGGGCGCTCGCCAGCAGCCGGTCGAACATCATCGCGCTCATGGTGCCGCTGCGCACCGACATGTACGTCCCCGTGATGATGGAGATCGCCATCGCCGTCGCCACGACGGCCCGCATCCACGGCTACGACGTCCTGCTGCTGACCGGCGAGGAGGGGCCCGCCGCGGTACGCCGGATCACCGGCAGCTCACTCGCCGACGCCATGATCCTGATGGACGTCGAACTGCACGACGAACGGCTGCCGCTGCTGCGCGAGACCGAGCGCGCGGCCGTGCTCATCGGGCTGCCCGCCGACACCGCCGGTCTCACCTGCGTGGACCTCGACTTCGAGGCGACCGGGGCGCTCTGCGTCGAGCACCTCGCCGGCCTCGGGCACCGTGAGGTCGCGGTCATCGGTGAGGCGGCCGCGGTGTACGAGCGGCACACCGGATTCGCCGAGCGGACCGTGGACGGAGTACGGGCCAAGTCGCGCGAGACCGGCGTGCGGGTCCTGCACCGGCCCTGCGAGGGCGGCTATCCCGCGATGGCCCAGCCCCTCTCGCGGATATTCGACGAGCGTCCCGGCACCACCGGCTTCATCGTGCAGAACGAATCGGCGGTGGAGCCGCTGCTCAATCTCCTGCGGCAGCAGGGCCGGGCGGTGCCGGAGGACGTGTCCGTGGTCGCGATCTGCCCCGAGCAGGTGGCGGCCCAGGCATCGGTCCGGCTGACCTCGGTGGCCATCCCCGCGCAGGAGATGGGGCGCCGCTCGGTCGAACAGGTCGTCGCCAAGCTCTCCGGCCGGGGCACGGACGAAACCGAGCTGCTGGCACCCGAGCTGACGGTACGGGAGAGCACCGGCCCCGCCCCTAGGTGACGCAGTACACCTGTGCGCGCACGAGCCGGCCCCCGCGAGGGGACCGGCTCCCTGGGGTGCGGCTCAGCTCGCGGAGACACCGAATCCGTTCGTCGTGAAGTCCAGGCCGCCGGCGGACGAGGTGATCTCGTAGCCGAACTGGACGTCACCGATGGTCTCGTCGCCCCACCAGCCCTTGGTGTCCTTGATCCACTTCAGGATGGGCAGGATGTCCACCGAACCCGACGTGGAGTCCGAGGTACGCAGGAACGAGAAGACCTGGTTGGCCCCGTTGTCGCCCTTGTAGACGGTCCAGGAGTGACCGCCGAGTGTCACCGTTCCCTGCGAGGTGCCGAGCGGACCGACAGCGCCGTTGTAGTTGACCCAGAGCATGAGCTCGTAGTCGTAGTCGGTGTCCCAGATGTCGTACGAGGTGTTGTAGGCACCTGACGACGGGACGGTGACGTTGTAGTCGCTGGTGAGCGACGACAGCGAGGTGATGGACTTGTCGACGACCTTCTTGGCGTTCGGGTAGGACTTGATGCCGCCGGTGTTCGGATGGTCGGCGGAAACGCCCCAGTTGGACGACGAGTTGGCCCAGATGGACTGCGAACCCGCACCGGAACCCCAGATGTTGTTGTACAGGGTGTATCCGTCGGCGGTGGTGTAGTTGCCCCACTGGTCCGAGGAGGACCAGATCGCGGCCTGGGCGGGGGCGGCGGCGAAGCCGATCAGAGCCGCCACTGCCGTTGCCGGGGCCAGTGCGAACCTGCTGAGCGTGCGGGTGCGTGTTGCCATGGTTGTCCCTTCCATGGTGGGTGGAGTGCTACCGCGGCCCCAGTTCGAGGACGCGGTCCACGCCGGCCGCCAGCTCCAGCGGAGCGGCGGTCGATCCGGCGGAGGCATCGGTGAGTGTGCTGCCGCCGCCCGTGCGGACATCGACACGGGCGGTGCGGGTGGGGTGCAGCACCGCGGTCGCGGTGCCGTCGGCGGACCAGCGCAGATCCAGAACCGCGCCGAACCGGGTGCGGATACCGCACAGTTCACCGCTCGGGCAGCCGGTGAGCGGTGCGGGCAGCAGGACCAGCCGGTGGGGTGTCGACTGGACGAGTGACTCGATCACCGCCGCGGGGAGCGCATGGGCGGCGTCCGCGTTGTAGACGTCGCGCCCCGGATAGTGCGTGCTCATCAGGGAGTCGTGGAAGAAGTCGCCCGCGAGGACGGCGTTCAGCGCGGCGGAGGCCCGTGCCCCGTCCCGCAGCCGCGCGGCGACCAGCGCATGGTGCAGATGGCCGTGGGCGGAGTCGTTCTCCGAGCCACGCAGTACCAGCGCGCGATGCGCCGCGGCCGACAGCTCCGGGGTGTCGTACGGGTTGATCGCGTCCAGCGGCCACACCGGGTAGAGGTGGCTGAGATGGCGGTGGTCGTAGTTCTCCTCCAGGCCCGGCCATGCCCACTCCGTGAGCGCGCCGTCCCCGTTGACGGAGAAGTCCGGCAGCCGGGAGGCCAGTTCGCGCCGCCGGGCGGCCTCCGAGCGGTCGGGGGAGCGGTCGGCCGAGACGGTCAGCGCGTGACGGGCGGCCGCGAGGTCCATCGTGGCGTTCACCGTCACCCAGCTCGCGTTGGCGGGCCGGTTCTCCGGCGAGTAGGAGGGCACCAGGGCGACGGTCCCGTCCGGGGCGGTACGGGTCAGGAAGTCCTCGTAGAACAGGGCTGCCTCGTGCAGGGCCTCGACCAGTCGCGGGTCGGTCACCCCGCTGGTCTCCGCGTGGGCCAGCAGCGGCTCCAGGAGCCAGTCCGCACCAGCCGTCCACAGATGCAGCGGATACGCGCGCTGGAAGTGGCGGGTGTGGCCGGACTCGCCATCCGTGTGCGACGGGGCGACGATTCCGCGCGCCCCGAATACCGCGCGCGCGTTGTCCCGCCAGTCGCCGAGCTGTCCGTACACCAGGGCGGCATGGGCCTCGGACGCCTCCGGCAGCGCCGCTGCCGCCGCAGAGGCGATCTGGAGGTTGAGGTTGGCGTTGGTGGTGAACGCCCCAGACCAGGCGGTGTCCCAGTCGCCCGTCCACAGGCCCGTCAGCCGGGGCGGCAGCACACCGGAGGACGAGAGCAGGTGGTAGCGCCCGGCCGCGAACAGCCGCTCCACCAATGCGGGACTGCCCGGCAGACGCACCAACTCGCTTCCGGGCAGTGCTCGTTCATACGGATCCGCGTCCAGCGTCAGGGAGGCCCGCTCGAAGGCAGGTCGGTGCAGGCGAAGGTGCCGGTCGAGCAGCGCCGGATAGCCGTCCCCCGGCAGCGCCGCGCACTCCGCCGCGAGGTCGAGGTCACCCGCGTGGCGCCGCACCCGGGTGAGCAGCAGCAGGCTCCGGGCCCCCTCGACGCGGATGCCCTCACTCGCCACCGACACCCGCCCGCCGTCCGCCCGGACGACGGTCACCCCGGTGTACGCGAGCTCGCTGTCCGGGTAGCCCACCCGCAGCACCAGCCGGCCGCCACCCGGAGTCAGCGCGGTGCTGCGCCCGATCGCCAGCCGGGGCGGGGCGCCGGGCAGGGCGTGGTCCAGGGTCAGATCCACCGCGAGACCGGGGCTGGTCACACGCTGCACGATCACGTCGTCCGCGCGGGAGACGAAGACCTGGCTGCGCCGGCCCTCGCGGGCGGCCGTGATCTCACCCGTGGCGAAATCGACCGACCGCCGGTAGTCGACGAGCGCCCTGTCGTCACCGGGGGCGGGCACCGAGGCCTGGGTGGGGCGGATCCGGGTCTGGAACGCCGGGTGGAAGGGCTGCACCCAGGCCAGTGGCCGCCCCGCGCCGAACTGCTCACCGGCCGTGGTGTCCCCGGTCAGCAGGGCGTCCCGCAGCCGCTCCAGCCGGTGCGCGAGCTCGGGCGGGCGAATGTGCTCGCTGCCGTTGGGCCGGACCAGTGTGTGGTGGTTGACGATGACCCGGTCGTCGGCGGGGTCCCCGTACACCATGGCGCCGTGCCGACCGTTGCCGCCGAGGAAGGCGTCCTCCCAGCGGACGGCCGGGCGGGGCTCCCAGGTGCCGTCGATGTGCGCGCGGCCGGTCACGGCGCGGCGTTTCTCAGTACGGCCACACCGTGGCGGCCCAGCTCCACCTGGCCCCGCACCGCCCGCCCGGTCAGCAGGTCCTCCGGGGCGCCGGGTACGGTCACGGTGACCGCGGCCCGCCCGTGGTTGAGCAGGAAGAGCAGTTCGCCGCGGCGGACCGCCTCCACGCCGTCGGGCAGCCCCGCCAGCACCGGTTCCGCACCGGCCTCCCGGGCCACCCCGCCCAGCAGCGCGCGCAGCGCCTCCGGCTCCGGGAGCGTCGACAGGTACCAGGCCCGGCCCCGGCGCAGCACCGCGGGCAGCCCGGCCAGCTCGCCGTCGCGGTAGGCGGCCATCACCTCGGTGCCCGACTCCGCCTCCAGTTCCTCGGACCAGAGCCCGCCCCAGAAGCCGTCGCACCGCACGTCCGAGCCCGCGTCGAGCGGCCACCACTCGTGCAGGGTCCTGATGCCGAACAGTTCACGCAGCCGGGCGTCCATGCCGCCCGGCCTGATCCGGTCGTCCACGTCCGCGACCCCGCTGAAGAACCCGCAGACCAGTCTCCCGCCGCCGCGCACGTACGCCACGAGGTTGTCGATCGCGGTGTCGTCGAGCAGATACAGATGCGGCACGGCCACCATCCTGAACCGGCTCAGATCGGCGTCGGGCCGGGCGAACTCCGTGGCGAGGCCGTCCTCCCACAGTGCCCGGTGCCAGCTCCGTACCACCTCGGTGTAGTCCAGCAGTGCGGACGGCCTGCCCTCCTGCGCGCCCGCCCACCAGGAGTCCCAGTCGTGCAGGATCGCCACCTCGGCGCTTACCCCGCTGCCGCCGACGGCCGGGCCGATCACGGCCAGCTCCGCGCCCAGACGCTTGATCTCCCGGAAGGTGCGGCCCTGTTCGCCGGCGTGGGTGAGCATCCCGGAGTGGAACTTCTCCGAGCCCTGCCGGGACTGGCGCCACTGGAAGTAGCAGACGGCGTCGGCGCCGCGCGCCACCGCCTGGAGCGACCAGAGCCGGTTCAGGCCCTCGGGCTTGGGGTGGTTGACCCCACGCCAGTTGACCGCTCCCGCGGCCTGCTCCATGAGCATCCACGGTCCGGCGGCCTGCGAGCGCGTCATGTCGGCGATCATCGCGTTGTACTGGCCGCCGTGCGGGTCCCGGGGGTCCGGGTAGATGTCGACGGAGACGATGTCCTCCTGGGCGGACCAGGCCCAGGCGTCCTGCCCCGACCACAGCGGCATGAAATTGGTCGTCACCGGGATGTGCGGGGTGTGCCGGGCGACGATGTCGCGCTCGGCGACGTAGCACTCCATCAGCGCGTCGGAGGTGAACCGCTTGAAGTCCAGCACCTGCGCGGGATTCTTCATGTACTGCGCCTTGCGCGGCGGCAGGATCTCCGCCCACGCGTCGTAGCGCTGGCTCCAGAACGCGGTGCCCCAGGCCTCGTTGAGCGCGTCGACCGTGCCGTACCGGTTCCGCAGCCAGCGGCGGAAGTGGGCGGCCGTCCCGTCGCACCAGCAGTGGGTGCAGTACTCGTTGTTGATGTGCCAGACGGTGAGCGCCGGGTGGTCCGCGTACCGGGCGGCGAGGTCCTCGGTGAGCGCGGCGGCGTAGCGGCGGTAGACGGGGGAGCTCGCGCAGAACTGCTGGCGCGAGCCGTACCAGATGACCGAACCGTCCTCCGCGCGCGGCAGCGTCTCGGGGTGCCGCGCTCCCATCCAGGGCGGCGGGGAGGCGGTCGGGGTGGCGAGCACGACGCCGATCCCGTGTGCGTGCATCAGGTCCATCAGCCGGTCGAGCCAGCCGAACTCCCTTGCGCCGGGGCGTGGTTCGATCTTCGACCAGGAGAAGACGCCGAGGGTGACGGAGTTGACCCCGGCCTCCTTCATCAGCCGGGCGTCGTCCTCCCAGACCTCCTCCGGCCACTGCTCGGGGTTGTAGTCGCCTCCGAAGAGGATGCGGCCGCGGGCCGCGTCACGCAGGGACGGCATGGCGTCTCTCGTTCCTTGGAATGGGTTCTGCAACGGGGAGCTCAGCTGTGGATCAGCCCTTCACGGCGCCGGTGAGCATGCCCTTCTGGAAGTGCTTCTGGACGAACGGCGACAGCACCGCGACCGGGATCAGCGCCAGGATCATGACCGCCATCTGCACGGCGAGGCTGTTGATCGCCCCGCTGCTGACCGCGGCGCCCATGGCGCCCGGGGGCACCTGGTGCTGCAGGACCAGCTGACGCAGGATCATCTGGAGCGGGTACTTGTCGCTGTCCTGGACGTAGAGCATCGCGTTGAACCACTGGCTCCAGTAGCCGACCGCGTAGAACAGCGAGATCACGGCGATCACCGCACGCGACAGCGGCATGATGATCTGGAGCAGGATGCGCCACTCGCCGGCGCCGTCGATCCGGGCCGCGTCGATGAGTTCGGGCGCGGTGTCCATGAAGAAGCCGCGCAGGACCAGCACGTTGAAGACGCTGATCGCGCTGGGCAGGATCATCGACCAGTAGCTGTCGCTCAGCCCGATGCCCGTGACCAGCAGATACGTCGGGATGAGACCGGCACCGAAGAACATCGTGGCCATCAGGGTCATCAGCAGCGGACGGTGCGCGTACGAATCGCGGCGGCTCAGCCCGTACGCGCACAGGACCGAGACGACCATGCTGACCACGGTGCCGACGACGGTGAGGCCCACGCTCACGGCTGCCGCGCGGGTCACCGCACCCCCGCTGAGCAGCTCCTTGTAGGCGATGAAGGTGATGTGCCTCGGCCAGACGACCAGGCCGCCCGCCTCGTTGATCGTCTTGGTGTCGGAGAGGCTGGTGACGAGCACCACCCAGATCGGGATGATCACGACCGCGCAGATCGCGACGAGACCGAACCCCTTGAAGGCGAGACCCGCCTTGGTGGGCGCCTCCTCCCACACGGGGCGGGGTTCCATGCGCAGGGCGCGCTGGAGCGGGGTCTCGGTGCGGGGCGTGGCCTGCGCCGGGCCCTTCGCATGATCCAGGAGAGTTGTCATTTCTTGGAGTACACCCCCTGCTCGCCCAGCATGTGGGCGGCCTTGTTGGCACCCAGCACCATGGCGACGCTGAACAGCCCCTTGAAGATTCCGGCGGCGGCGGCGTAGCCGAAGTCACCGGTCTTGATGCCCGTCCACCAGATGTAGGTGTCCAGGATTTCCGAGGCACCGGCCCCGACCTGGTCGCGCTGGAGCAGGATCTGCTCGAAGTCGAGGTTGAGCGCGCTGCCCACCCGCAGGACGAGCAGCAGCGCGATGACCGGGCGCAGCGCCGGCAGCGTCACGTGCCACATGCGGCGCCAGCGGCCCGCCCCGTCCACGGCGGCGGCCTCGTACAGATCGGTGTTGACGGCGGCGAGCGCGGCGAGGAAGACGATGACACCCCAGCCGGCGTCCTTCCACACGGCCTGGGCGGAGACCAGGAACTTGAAGAAGCCCGGATTGGTCATCAGGTCGAAGCCCTCGTGACCGTGGTCGCGCAGCCACTGGGCGACCAGTCCGGCGCCGCCGAACATCTGCTGGAAGACGGTGACGACCAGCACCCAGGAGAAGAAGTGCGGCAGGTAGACGACGGCCTGCACCCAGGCCCGCACCCGGGCGCTCATGATCGTGTTGAGCAGCAGCGCGATCGCGATCGGGAGGGGGAAGAAGAGGACGAGCTGGGTGACGAAGATGACCAGGGTGTTGATGAGGACTTCCCAGAAGCGGTAGTCCTCGAAGATCCGGGTGAAGTTGTCGAAGCCGACGAAGGGGCTGCCGGTGATGCCCAGGTCGTAGACGTCGTAGTCCTGGAAGGCCACGATGTTCCCGAGCAGCGGGATGTAGTTGAAGATCAGCAGCAGTGCGATGGCCGGCAGCGTCATCAGCACCAGGATGCGGTCGCGCCGCAGCCGCTGGCGCCAGGTGATGCCGCCCGCCTGCGGTCCGCTCCTCGCCGGTCTGCTCTTCGGCGTGCGGGTACGGCGGGTGCCGCTCGTCCGCGACCTGCCCGTCCGCCCGCCCTTTCCGGCCCTGCCGTCGCTCTCGCTCCCGCCGCCCGCCAGGCCGCTGCCGCCCGCCGGGGCGCTCGCCCCGTCGGCGGTGCGGTCCGGGTCGGTCGCGACCGTGGCCCGTGGCTTCACCGTGTGCTCCCCATGTCGTGCTCTCCGCCCCGGCCGCCGGGGGTCGTGTGCCCGGCGGCCCTCGTGCTGTCCCGCGTACGGTTGGTGTGCGTCGTACGCGTCAGTTGCCGGAGCCGTTCTTTTCGAGAATGTCCTGGTACCAGGCGCGCAGCTTCTCGCCGCCGCTCTTCTTCCAGGTGTTCACCGCGTCGTCGACGTCGCTGACCTTCTTGCGGCCGCGCCGGATGTCCTTCTGCAGGTCGTCGAAGGGCGTGTAAAGGGAGGCGTACCGCTGCGGTTCGACGATCTGCATGCCGAAGAAGAGCGGCTTCTTGACGTTCGGGGCCTGGCGCGCCATCCAGGCCGCGTAGTCCTTCGCCAGCTGTGGCTGGTCCGGGTAGGCGATGGAGGTCGGGGGCGAGGCGAGGAAGAGGAAGGTGGAGGGCTGGGCCTCCTCGACACCCTGCGGCGTGTAGGTGGGGGCCCCGTCCTTGAGCGTGTAGTGGGTGCCCTCGACGCCGTAGTTGGTGAGCATGAACTCCTTGGTGCCGTACGGCGCTGCCGCGTAGTCGGCTATCGCGAGGAGCTCCTCGATCCGCGCCTTGGAGAGCTTCTTGCTGAGGAAGGTGAAGATGCCCGCCGGGTCGTCCTGCCACAGGACCGGCCTGCCGCCGTCCTGGTTGAAGAAGTCGAGCGCCTGCATGTCGAACTTCGGGTTGGCGGTGGCCTGTTCGGTGACCATGCCCTTCCAGCCGCCGGTGCCGTCGTTGTACATCACGACGTGTCCGCTGGTGAAGCGGATCTTGGCGTCGGCGTCCTTGTTGGCCTCCGCGTCCGGGTGGACGTAGCCGCCGTCGTGGAGCTTGCGGGCGAAGGCGAGCGCCTCGCGGTACTCCTTCGTCTCGATCTTGTGGACCAGCTTGCCGTTCTCCAACTGCCAGTAGTGCGGCGCGTCGGGCAGCAGACCGTAGATCTTCTGGATGCAGGTCCAGAGGTCGTCGAAGGCCCAGACCTTCTGCTTGGGAGCGGTGTGTTCCTTGCCGAACGCCAGCAGGTCGTCCGCGCTCGCCGGTACGGCGCCGGAGCCGATCAGGTCCTTGCGGTAGAAGATCGCGTTGCCGATGACCGGCGTCGGCATGGGCAGTCCGCGCAGCTTGCCGCCGAAGACGGAGTACTGCCAGGCGCCCGTCGGGATGTTCGCCAGGTTCGGGTACTTCCTGACGGCGTCGCCCGCCAGGAACGGCGACAGGTCCGCGAACTTGGCGGTGATCGCGTTGCGGATCTGCCCCTGCATGTTCCAGCCGGGGATGGTCATGACATCCGGGATGTCCGAACCGGCCAGCACCGCACCGATCTTGTCCTGGTACGTGTTGCCGTCCTGCGGGTCGAAGTTCAGCGTGGCGCCGACCGCCTTGTCGACCGCCGTGTAGTACGGGTTGTTCTTCTTCGGGACGGTGCCCCACAGCGGGGTCATGACGCGGAATTCCGAACCCTTGCCCGGGACCGACTTCACCGAGGTGACCAGCGGGTCCGGCAGCTTCGTGAAGCCGGGGCTCGAACCGTTGACGCTCGCGACATCCGGCTCGACCAGGTTCAGCGGGTCGTACGCCGGTACGACCTTCTTGAGTGCCTTGCCCGTTGTCGCACCCTCCTTGCTCCCTGAGCCGGAACCGGAGCCGCCGCACGCGGCGAGCAGCGGTACCCCGCCGGCCACGGCGACAGCGGCCACCGCGCCGGTGGCGAGAAAGCTTCTCCGGCTCGGATACGTGGAGGAGGGGGCGGAATTCGGCGTCATTGCGTCAACCCTTCGAGGCGCACCAGGACGACACGTGGCGGGTGACCGCCGTTCGGTTCCTGTGTCTGAGGTGGAGCGTTGCTGACTGGGCCGGTGTGACCGGCCACAGGTGAAGCGGTTCAACAGGGAGGCGGCAGAACTGTCACCGTCCCGGGAAATCCGGGGCGACGGGCACCCCGTCGAAACACTGTCGAAGCGCTTCGATGTTGCAGCGAGGTTAAGTGAAGGGCCCCGGCCGCACAAGAGTCCGTTTCCAGATTCCTCCGACCTGTTTTCTAACCGTCTCCTCGCCCAACAGGAGCTGTCGTGTACGGGGGTCGAGGTAGAGGCCTTGACACTGGCGGGGTTGGCCACAGAGCATCGAAGCGCTTCGAAAGATCTTCTGAGGTTTCTCGGAGGCTCGCATGAGGTCCTGGCACCAAAACCTCCCACCTCTCCAAGGGGACCCGCACGTGACGGAACAACCGCAGCCCTTCCGCGACCCGCGACTGCCCTTCGCCAAGCGCATCGACGACCTGCTTCAGCGGCTCACGCTCGACGAGCGGATCGCGATGCTGCACCAGTTCGCACCGGCCGTCGACCGGCTGGGGCTCAGCGCCTTCAGAACCGGTCAGGAGGCCCTGCACGGCGTGGCCTGGATGGGACCGGCGACGGTCTTCCCGCAGGCGGTCGGGCTCGGCGCCACCTGGAACGACGCCCTGGTGCGCCGGGTCGGAGAGGCGGTCGGCAACGAGGTCAGGGCCAAGCGCGCCGAGGACGAGCGGGTCGGGCTCAACGTCTGGGCCCCGACCGTGAATCTGCTGCGCCACCCGCTGTGGGGCCGGGGCGAGGAGGGGTACTCCGAGGACGCCTGCCTCACCTCCGCCATCGCGGTCGCGTACACCCGGGGACTGCGCGGCGACCACCCGCACTACTGGCGGACCGCCCCCGTCCTCAAGCACTGGCTCGCCCACAACAACGAGACCGACCGCGACACCGCCTCCTCCTCCGTCCGCCCCCGGGTCCTGCACGAGTACGACCTGAAGGCCTTCCGTGGCGCGGTCCGGGCCGGCGCGGTGGCCGGGGTCATGCCCGCGTACAACCTGGTCAACGGGCGGCCCAACCACGTCTCGCCGCTCCTGTCGCAGCAGTTGCGCGGCTGGACCGAGCGGTCGCTGGTGGTCTGCTCCGACGCGGGCGCGCCCTCCAACCTCGTCGACTCCGAGCACTACTTCGACACCCACGAGGAGGCGACGGCCGCCGCCCTGCGGGCCGGTGTCGACAGCTTCACCGATCACGGCCAGGACTCCGCCGTCATGACCGGCCGCATCCGGGGAGCCCTGGCGCGCGGACTGCTCGACGAGCACGACATCGACACCGCCGTGCGCAGACTGCTCGAACTGCGTTTCTCTCTCGGTGAGTTCGATCCCGGCCTCGACCCCTTCGCGGGCGCCGCCGACTTCGACACCGCAGAACACCGGGCGCTCGCCCAGGAGGCGGCGGAGCAGGCCGTCGTCCTGCTGAAGAACGACGGGCTGCTCCCGCTGGAGCCCACCGCCGGGAAGACCGTGGCGGTCGTCGGACTCCTCGCGGACGCCTGCAAGCTCGACTGGTACAGCGGCACGCTGATCCACCGCTCCACGCCGCTCGACGGGATCCGGGAACGGTTCGGCGCCGAGCGCATCGTGTTCGCGGAGGGCGCGGACCTGGTCCGGCTGAAGTGCGCGGACGGCTGGCTCCAGGTGCCGGCTGCGGACGCCGGCCAGGATTCGGCACGGGCTGCCCAGGGCGCCCTCGACCCGGCGCTCCTCGCGGGCCGCACCGATCTGCCCCCGCTGACCTGCGGCGACACCCCGACCGACCTGGCGCTCGTGGACTGGGGCGACGGTGTGATCACCTTGCGCGAGCCGGCGGGCCGCTATCTTTCGGTGGCCGAGGACGGCTATGTGCGCGCGTCCGCGGACGAGCCCGGCGGCTGGATCGTCCAGGAGACGTTCCGGCTGGAGGCGGTGAAGGGGCATGCGGGCGGTCACCGGCTTCTGCACGTCGGCACGGGTAGGTATGTCTCTGTCGCCGCCGACGGCGTAAAGGTTGCCGCCCCCGGCGAAGAGATCCCAGTCCCCGGCGAAGAATCCTCAGCCCCGGGTGATGGAGCCTCCGGACCCGGCGGGGAACTCCCCGGACCTGTGGACCTCCTCGGAACCGTCTTCGAGACCGAGGTGGCCGAACGCGGCGAGGACGCCGTGGCCCGCGCCGCCGCGACGGCCGACACCGTGATCGTCGTCGTGGGCAACGACGCCCACATCAACGGCCGCGAGACAGAGGACCGCACCACGCTCGACCTGCCCGCCCAGCAGGAACGCCTCTGGCGCGCCGCCCACGCCGCCAACCCGCGCACCGTCCTGGCCGTCACCGCCGCCTACCCGTACGCCCTCACCGACGCGGCGGCCACGCTCCCCGCGCTGCTGTGGACCGCGCACGGCGGACAGGCCGCCGGAACGGCGCTCGCCCGGGTCCTGGCCGGCGACGTCTCCCCGGCCGGCCGGCTGCCGCAGACCTGGTACGCCTCCGACGCGGAGCTGCCCGGACTGCTCGACTACGACATCATCGGCTCCCGCCAGACCTACCTCTACTACCGGGGCACACCGCTCTACCCGTTCGGCCACGGCCTCTCGTACAGCGAGTTCACCTACAGCGCCCTGACCGCGGAGCGTGCGGGCGATCTCGTGCGGGTGTCGCTGACCGTCACCAACACCGGGGCCGTCGCCTCCGACGAGGTCGCCCAGCTCTACGTACGGGCGGTCGCGCCGTCCGTTGTGAGGCCGCTGCGACAGCTGGCCGGTCACCGCAGGCTGCACCTGGCACCCGGCGCCGCCGAACGCGTCGAGTTCGGCGTCCCCGTGAGCGAACTCGGCCACTGGGACGTGGCGCACGGCTGCTGGACCGTCGAGCCCGGCGCGTACGAGATCCAGGCCGGCGCCTCCAGCGCCGACATCCGGGCCGTCGCCGTGGTCACGGTCGACGGTGAACAGGCCCGGCCACGGCAGATGCTGACGCGAGGTCTGGAAGCGGCCGACTACGACGAACAGCTGGGCACCGGGATCGTCGACCGGACGAAGACCGACGGCGACGTCGTAACCGCGTCCGCCATCCGCAACGAACTCCTGTATCGGCGCTGCGACTTCGGCACCGGGGCCCAGGGCGTCACGGTGTCGGCTTCGGGGGAGGGGGCCGTACGGATCACCATCGACGGCGCCACGGCCACCGTCCCGGTGGCCGCCACCGACGGACCGTACGACTACCGCACCCAGCGGGCCGCGATCACCGCCTCGGGCGTCCACGACCTGCGCGTGACGCTGGAAGGCACCGTACGTCTGGCCCGGATGACCTTCACCGGGGACGCCGAGTGAACCGGCTCGCACCGCGAACCCCCTTTCCCTGCAACCCAGTTCCCGTTGTCCCCGGCAAGGAGTCCTCATGAAGTTCACCGACGGCTTCTGGCTCATGCGTGAGGGCGTACGCGCCTGCTACGCGACCGAGATCCGCGATCTGCGCGTCAGCGAAGACCGGTTCACCGCCTACGCGGCGGTCAAGCACGTCGCCGGACGCGGCGACACCCTCAACACCCCGCTGATCACCGTCGAAGCCTTCTCCCCGGCCGAGGGGATCATCGGCGTGCGCGCCACCCACCACGCCGGGACGGTGAACCGGGGGCCCGACTTCATGCTCCCCGGACGTGACCCGGCAGCCGCCGGAGCCCGGATCCGGCAGGACGGCGCGGTCACCGAACTGACCAGCGGACCGCTCACCCTGCGCATGGACGGCGACGGGCCGTGGGGCCTCACCTTCCTCGACGCCGACGGCCGCCGTCTCACCGCCGCCGACGCCAAGGGCACCGCCTTCGCCACCGCGCCGGACGGCACCCATCACATGGTCGCCCAGCTGGCCCTGGACATCGGTGAGAACGTCTACGGCCTCGGTGAGCGCTTCACCCCGTACGTGAAGAACGGCCAGAGCGTCGACATCTGGCAGGCCGACGGCGGCACCAGCAGCGAACTGGCGTACAAGAACATCCCGTTCTACCTCTCGTCACGCGGTTACGGCGTCTTCGTCAACCACCCCGGAAGGGTCTCCTTCGAGATCGGCTCCGAGTCGGTCGGCCAGGTGCAGTTCAGCGTCGAGGACCAGTCGCTGGAGTACTACATCGTGGCCGGGCCGACGCCCAAGGAGGTGCTGGCCCGCTACACCGCGCTCACCGGCCGCCCCGCGCTGCCGCCGGCCTGGTCGTTCGGTCTCTGGCTCACCACGTCGTTCTGCACCTCCTACGACGAGGAGACCGTGACGTCGTTCGTCGACGGCATGGCGAGACACGAGATCCCGCTCTCCGTCTTCCACTTCGACTGCTTCTGGATGCGCGAGTACCAGTGGTCGGACTTCCTGTGGGACCCGGACGTCTTCCCCGACCCCGAGGGCATGCTGGCCCGGCTCAAGGAGCGAGGCCTGCGGATCAGCATGTGGATCAACCCGTACATCGCCCAGAAGTCCGCACTGTTCGCGGAGGCCGCGGAGCTCGGACACCTGGTGCGCCGGCCTGGCGGTGACATCTGGCAGTGGGACCTGTGGCAGCCCGGCATGGCCCTGGTCGACTTCACGGACCCGGCGGCGCGCGAGTGGTACAGCGGCAAGCTCCGCGTCCTGCTCGACCAGGGCGTCGACTGCTTCAAGACGGACTTCGGCGAGCGCGTGCCCACCGATGTGGTGTGGCACGACGGCTCGGACCCGGAGCGGATGCACAACTACTACGCACAGATCTACAACCGCACGGTCTTCGAACTGCTGGAGAAGGAGCGCGGACACGGCGAGGCGGTGCTCTTCGCCCGCTCCGCGACGGCCGGCGGCCAGCAGTTCCCGGTGCACTGGGGCGGTGACTGCTTCGCCTCGTTCACGGCGATGGCCGAGTCGCTGCGCGGCGGTCTCTCGCTGAGCCTGTCCGGCTTCGGCTTCTGGAGCCATGACATCGGCGGCTTCGAGGGCACCCCGGACCCGGCGGTCTTCAAGCGCTGGCTCGCCTTCGGTCTGCTCTCCTCGCACAGCCGGCTGCACGGCAACGTGTCGTACCGGGTGCCGTGGGCGTTCGGCGAGGAGGCGGTGGACGTCACCCGGAAGTTCACCCTCCTCAAGCACCGGCTGATGCCGTACCTGTACGGGGCGGCCGCCACCGCCCACCGGACGGGCGTTCCGATGATGCGCCCCATGCTGCTGGAGTTCCCGGACGACCCGACGACCCGGATGCTGGACCGCCAGTACATGCTCGGACCGGACCTGCTGGTCGCACCGGTCTTCACCGAGGACGGGCAGGTCGAGTACTACGTCCCCGAGGGCACCTGGACGTCGCTGCTGACCGGCGAGACCGTCACCGGACCGGTCTGGCGCCACGAGACCCACGGCTTCGACAGCCTGCCGGTCCTGGTGCGGCCCGGCGCGGTGCTCCCCTGGGGCGCCGACGACCAGCGCCCGGACAGTGACTGGCTGGACGGGCTCACGCTGCGCGTCTTCGGTCCGGCGGCCACCGCCGACACCCTGGTCGCGGTGCCGGACCGCACGGGCGCGGTAGCCGCGACGTTCCGGGTGGTCCGGGACGGGGAGGCCCTGAGCGTCACGGCCGAGGGCAGCGACCGGCCCTTCCACGTGGTCGACGAGGAGACGGGAGCCACGGGGAAGGGCACGGGCACGGTGGCGGCGCGGGGCGTCTGAGGGGGCGCCGCGCGGGACGCGCGGGGTGGTGACCGGCACCCCCCGGCACCGTCCCGTGCTCAGCGTGTCGCGTCCGCCAGGGCCCGGTCGGCCGCCGCGCGGGAGGTGTGCCAGAGGGTGGTGACCGGTTCCCACACCTGGATTCCGCGGCCCATGCCCACCGTCGCGGCGCCGAACGTGACGCCGTGGTGCGAGGGGTCCGCCGCCACGGACAGGCTGCGGACGACATGGCCCTCGGTGGCACCGGGGGCCGCCGTGCGCACGGCGGCGTACCCGTGCTCGCCCGGCGAGAGCACATAGGGGCCGCTGGTGGCCGGCGGCACGGCCTCGGCCGAGCCGTCCAGCCCCCGGAAGGTGACCGTGGGGATGCGGTCCACCACGCAGGTGCTCCCGCCCCGGTTGGTGACGGCGATCCGGGCCACGCTCCGCTGGCCGCCGGACGAGGCCGAGACGTCGAGGGACTGTTCCTGGCAGACGCCCGGGCGGGCCGTCGTACCGGCCGGGGCGGCGCCCGGGGCGGCGGTCGCGCCGGTGGCTGTCAGTGCCCCGGCGGCCGTCGCGGTGAGCGCGGCGATGAGAGCGGAGGACAGACGCATGATGTTTTCTCCTCTTGGATCGACAGCCTGCGGTCGTGGCCGGAGGGCCCGGCGGCCGGGATGACCGACAGGGACATTCTGGACGGCATGTCACGCTCGTGGCGATAGATAGGACTTATCAGTTCAATGTTCAGTTCCATATCCGCCGTCGAGACGTCCCGAGAGTCGGATGGTGACTGGCTTTTTTCCTATACCTGTTAGGTAAATCCTTAATGGGTGTAGGGTTATGGGTGATGGCTGACGGAAGGAAGAGCATGGTGCGCGCGGGGCTGACGGCTGATCGCCTGGCTCAGGCCGGGGCGGAGCTGGCCGACGAGGTCGGCTTCGAGCAGGTGACCGTCTCGGCGCTCGCCCGGCTGTTCGACGTCAAGGTCGCGAGCCTCTACTCGCATCTGAAGAACTCCCACGACCTCAAGACCAGAATCGCCCTGCTCGCCCTGGAGGAGCTCGCGGACCGTGGCGCCGCCGCACTCGCCGGGCGGGCGGGCAAGGACGCCCTCAAGGCCTTCGCGGACGTCTACCGCGACTACGCCCGCGAGCACCCCGGTCGCTACGCCGCCGCTCAGCTGAGGCTCGACCCGGAAGCGGCTGCCGCCAGTGCCGGCGGCAGGCACGCGCAGATGACCAGGGCCATTCTGCGTGGCTACGACCTGAGCGAGCCCGACCAGACGCACGCCGTCCGGCTGCTGGGCAGCGTCTTCCACGGCTACGTCAGCCTGGAGATGCAGGGCGGATTCAGCCACAGCGCCCCCGACTCGCAGCAGAGCTGGTCGTGGTCCCTGGACGCGCTGGACGCCCTGCTGCGGAACTGGCCCGCGCCCTGACCGGAGTTCCCGGACACCCCGACGTTCTGAGTAACAGGTAGAGACATGCAGACTGAAACCGACTGGATAACCACACCGATCAGTGCCGACCTCCTGCGCGGCGCGCTCGACCTGGAGCGCACCGAACACGGAGTGCGCCCGCACCGGCTGCCCGCCCGCGCCCGCGCACAGTGTGCCGACGGGCAGCTGGCGATGGCGGAGGCCCAGCCGTCCGGCGTGCGGCTGGTGTTCCGTACCGGCGCCACCGTGATCGAGCTGGACGTACTCCGCACCAAGACGGCATACCAGGGCGCGCCGCCCCGTCCCGACGGCGTCTACGACCTGCTTGTCGACGGCCGCCTCACGGGGCAGGGGAGCGTGACCGGCGGCAACGTCCTCACGGTCGACATGACCGCCGGGACCGCGCAGACGCAGCCGGGACCGGTCGGCACCGTACGCTTCCCCGGCCTGCCCGCAGGCGTCAAGGACGTCGAGATCTGGCTGCCGTACAACGAGAGCACCGAGCTCGTCGCCCTGCGCACCGACGCTCCCGTCGAGCCCGCACCGGACCGGGGCCGCAAGGTGTGGCTGCACCACGGCAGTTCGATCAGCCACGGCTCCGACGCCGCGAGCCCCACCACCACCTGGCCCGCACTGGCGGCCTCCCTCGGCGGGGTGGAGCTGGTCAACCTGGGCCTGGGCGGCAGCGCCCTGCTCGACCCGTTCACGGCGCGGGCGATGCGCGACACACCCGCGGACCTGATCAGCGTCAAGATCGGCCTCAATCTCGTCAACGCCGACCTGATGCGGCTGCGGGCCTTCACCCCGGCGGTGCACGGCTTCCTCGACACCATCCGCGAGGGACACCCCACCGCGCCGCTGCTGGTCGTCTCGCCCGTCCTGTGCCCCATCCATGAGGACACCCCGGGCCCGAGCGCCCCGGACTTCAGTAACCTCAGGGAGGGAAGGCTCCAGTTCAAGGCCGTCGGTGACCCTGCGGAGAGGGCCGCCGGAAAGCTGACGCTCAACGTCATCCGGGAGGCCCTGAGCGGCCTCGTCGAGCAGCGCTCCGCCGACGACCCGAACCTGTACTACCTCGACGGCCGCAGTATGTACGGAGAGCGGGACTTCGCCGAACTGCCGCTGCCGGACCAGGTCCACCCGGACGCGGCCACCCACCGGCGCATGGGGGACCGCTTCGCCGCGCTCGCCTTCGCCCCCGACGGCCCGTTCACCACCGAACGCCCGTCCTGATCGACTCGTCCGTCCGTCGGCCGCTCCGGTATCCCGGTCCGGCCGACGGACGTACGTCACATGCCCGGCGGGACCCGGGAGGGGCGACCGTTGCCACGGGTCAGCGAGTAGCCGAAGACGGCCGCGAGCGCGCCCAGCACCCCGCCGCCGACGGTCCACAGCCAGCGGTCGGTCCACCAGCCGGAGGCCCAGCCGTCCTCGGGCTCACCGGCGAGCGGGACCGGGGCGGCCGAGGCGTCGTCGTCGGAGGCCTGCTCGGCCGAGGACACCCCGGGCACCAGCGGCTTGGAGAGCGTGCCGTCGACGTCCCCGGCACCGCCCTTCCCGGCCGACGCGACCTCGACCTCGGTCCGCACCGGCAGACCGAGATCCGCCGCGGGCAGATCGACGACGGTGAGGCGGACGTAATAGCTGCCGGGCAGCGGGTCGTTGGCCCACGGCTCCGACCAGGCCCTGACGGTCCGCAGGACACACGTCAGCTCGACCGTGGCGGCGTCGGCCGCGGCCTTGCCGGTCTGCTTGCCGTACATACAGGCCTGGCGGCGGCGCAGCCCGTCGTACACGTCGACCTGCCACGTCGAGACGCCGTGCCGGGTGGCGGCCTCCGGCAGGGTGACCTTCGCCCTGACGGTGGCCCGCTGGCCCGCGTCGGCCGGGAACACCCAGTACAGGTAGTCGCCCGTGGAACCGCCGGCGGTGGCGGTCTGGTTCTGCTGGATCGCGGTGGCGGTGCGGAAGGTGGTGCCCGCCTCCGTGGGGCCGGAGCCGTCGCCGGATGCGCTGGGGCTCGGTGACTGGTCGTCCGCGACGGCGGCTCCCGCCTCGGTCAGCAGGGCGAGGCCGGTCAGCAGCGCACCCGCGAGCACACGTGTCGTACGGATCATCGGTTGGTCCTCCAGACGGCGACGCGCCAGCGCGAGATCCAGCCGGTCAGCAGGCCCGCGACCAGTCCGGTGAGGACGAGCACGCCGAGCAGCCACCAGCCGCGGCCGAGGCCGAACGCGGCGACGTCGGCCGCGTTGTCGGGTCCGTCCACCACATCGACGGTCAGCTCGACCGGCATCCCGGGCGAGGTCTTCACCGAGGCGGGCGCCGAGAAGGAGTTGCTGACCTGGAGGCAGACGGTCTCCGGGGTCGGCTCCTCGTCGTCATCGTCCTGCTCGGGCCTGGGGTAGCGCAGCCCGGACGAGATGGCGTCGGTGCGCCCGGTGCCGGACTCGGAACCCCTGACTATCTCCCGGCCGTGTACGGTCACCGCGCGCAGCAGCGTCCCGTAGTCGTTGTTCACCGCGCGGTCCGCGAAGACGCTGACCGAGGCGCGCAGTTCCTGGCCGGGCAGCACGTCCACCCGGTACCAGCGGTGCTCACCGATCTTCTCGCGGTCGGTGTAGAGACCCGCCTTGAGCTTCGGGGCGTCGGTGCAGCTGTCCGTGCCCTCCGTCGCCACGGGGGTGACGACCGGCTCTGCCGCCCGGTCCACCAACTGCGTGACGCGGCCGGAGAGTTCGTCGGTGTGCTGGACGGCGGTGTACGTGCCGCCGGTGGCCTCCGCGATGCAGGTCAGCTGCTTGCGGATCTTCTCGTTCGGCACCAGGCCGAGGGTGTCGATGACCAGGTGGATGCCGCGCGCGGCGATGTCCCGGGCCACTTCGCACGGGTCGAGCGGGCCGCAGGTGTCCTCGCCGTCGCTGATCAGCACGATCCGGCGGGTGGAGTCGCCGCCCTCCAGATCGTCGGCGGCGCCCAGCAGGGCGGGTCCGATCGGGGTCCAGCCGGTGGGGGCGAGGGTGGCGACCGCGGTCTTGGCCTCCGTGCGGTCGAGCGGGCCGACCGGGTAGAGCTGCTTGGTGTCCTTGCAGCCGACCTTCCGGTCGTCGCCCGGGTAGTCGGCGCCGAGGGTGCGGATGCCGAGCTGCACCTGCTCGGGAACCGCGTCCAGGACCTCGTTGAACGCCTGCTTCGCCGCGGTCATCCGGGACTGGCCGTCTATGTCGCGGGTCCGCATGGAGCCACTGACATCGAGCACCAGCTCGACCTTGGGGGATGCTTTCGTGGGGGTTTCATCGGCCGCGGCGGGGAGGGCCGAGCCGAGCCCGGCGGTCAGGGTGGCGAGCAGAATGCCCACCCCGACCGTCAGCCTTCTTCTTATGATCATCGCCGGATAGTAGTGAAGATCAGTTCGCTATCCAAAACGGGTCGCTGACGGGACGTCGGGCCGTCGCCCCGGCGCGCCGTCGCCCTCGCTCAGTGCTGCGGACGGTCCGCGCCCAGTAGCGGTCCGGCCGCCCGGTCCAGCACCGAGCCGATCCTGTCCCAGGTGGCCAGGTCCCTTTCCACCGCCGCGAGTTGCCGGTCCCCGCCGGTCCGCCAGCCGGTGGCGATCGCGACCGGGTCCGTCCCCGTGGCGGCCGAAGCGGCGAGGGCCGCCGCGCCCACCGCGACGAGTTCGCCGCTCGCCGGTACGGTCACCGGACGCCCCGACAGCCGCCGTACGGTCTCCACCCACTGGTGCCCCCGGGCGCCGCCGCCGATCAGCAGCAGCGGCCGGCCCGCCACCTCGGGGTCCGCCGGGTCGAGCCCGCAGGCCCGCAGCAGTTCGTCGAGCGCCCGCAGCACGGTGAAGACCGCACCCTCGTAGGCGGCGCCCAAAAGCTGCTGGGGGGTGGTGTCGTGCCGCAGCCCGGTGAGGAGGCCGGAGGCGGTGGGCAGATCGGGGGTGCGTTCGCCGTCCAGGTAGGGCAGGACGACGGCCTCGCCGCCGGGTGCG
The DNA here is from genome assembly GCA_000470535.1 of Streptomyces sp. AW19M42. Classification (GTDB taxonomy): domain Bacteria; phylum Actinomycetota; class Actinomycetes; order Streptomycetales; family Streptomycetaceae; genus Streptomyces. The sequence continues at coordinate 2,118 of CBRG010000193.1, read as the reverse complement.
GCGTCGGCGCGGTCCAGCCCGAGCAGGGCGGCGACCTTGTCGACGGCGAGCGTGCAGTTGAGGGTGCAGGCCAGCGGGAGGTAGGTGCCGTCGGCCGCGGCGAAGCCGGAGAGCGCGGCGGAGTCGGGCCTGGTCCGGGAGGCGGCGAAGACCGTGCCCGAGGTGCCGAGGCTGAGCACCGGATGGTCCAGGAGCCCGGCGCCGCCGAGCCCGAGACCGACGGCGGCGCTCATGTTGTCACCGGTGCCCGCCGCGACGGCGATACCGGCGGCCAGGCCGAGCGCTTCGGCGGCGTCGGTGGTCAGCGAGCCGATCCGGGCCGCGCCGCTCGGAGCCACTTCGGGGAGCAACGCGGGCTCGATGGAGAGGAGTTCGAGCAGCTCGGGGTCGTAGGTTCCGGTGGCCGTGGAGTACCAGCAGGTGCCGGACGCGTCGCCGGGGTCGGTGACGGCTCGGCCGGACAGCCTCTCGGTGAGGAAGTCGTGGGGCAGCCGGATCGCCGCGGCCGCCGCGGCGGTGGCCGGTTCGTTCTCCCGCAGCCACTGCCACTTCGACGCGGTCATCGCGGCCACCGGCACGGAGCCGGTGCGCGCGGTCCAGGCGTCGGCGCCGCCCAGTGCCGCGGTGAGGGCGGCGGCCTGCGGGGCGGAGCGGGTGTCGTTCCACAGGAGCGCCGGGCGCAGCGGGCCGCCGTCCGCGTCGAGTACGACGAGGCCGTGCTGCTGGCCGGCCACGGCGATTCCGGCGACGGCCGAGGCGGGGACGCCGGACTCCTTGAGGCCGGCGGCGACCGCGTCGCACAGCGCCTGCCACCACACCTCGGGGTCCGTCTCGCGGGCTCCTGCCTCCCCGGTGACGGCATGGGGCGCACGGCCGACGGCGAGCAGCCGGCCGGTCGCGATGTCGACGAACGCCGCTTTGGTGGACTGGGTGGAGCTGTCCACACCGATGACGACGGTATGCGGCGGCATGGCTGGCCTCATTCTCTGGTCTCAGGGGTCGGTCCCGTGCCGTGGGTGTCGTGGGACATCGCCCTGCGGGTATTTGATCGTACGGAGAACAAATTAGGTGATCGAGCCGGCGGAGAACAGGGGGTGGAGTGGATTTCCGCCGAGGGTCAGGTGGGCGGTCGGACGGGTGTTCGTGCCAGGGGTTGGGTATGAGGCCGAGTCGGGGGGTTACGTCGCCGGGGCGGTCCGTGCATGATTAGTCATGACACTGAACAAATTGAGGTTCGGCCGCCCGACCGGCTGCGGACCCATGGCACCGAAGGCGGTTGGACCATGACCGAACGTTTCACCCCCACCCCGCAGGACAAGTTCACCTTCGGCCTGTGGACCGTGGGCTGGCAGGGGCGCGACCCCTTCGGTGACGCGACCCGGGAGGCGATCGACCCGGTCGACTCCGTGCAGCGGCTCGCGGAGCTGGGCGCGTACGGTGTGACGTTCCACGACGACGACCTGATCCCGTTCGGCTCGACGGACTCCGAGCGCGAGGGCGTCGTGAAGCGGTTCCGCCAGTCGCTGGACGCGGCCGGTCTCAAGGTTCCGATGGCCACGACGAACCTGTTCACGCACCCGGTGTTCAAGGACGGCGGGTTCACCTCGAACGACCGTGACGTGCGCCGGTTCGCGCTGCGCAAGGTCGTCCGCAACATCGACCTCGCCGTCGAACTGGGCGCCGAGACGTATGTGGCGTGGGGTGGCCGCGAGGGTGCGGAGTCCGGCGGTGCGAAGGACATCCGCCTCGCGCTGGACCGGATGAAGGAGGCGTTCGACCTGCTCGGGGAGTACGTCGTCGAGCAGGGCTACGACCTGAGGTTCGCCATCGAGCCCAAGCCGAACGAGCCGCGCGGCGACATCCTGCTGCCGACCGTCGGCCACGCCCTGGCCTTCATCGAGCGCCTGGAGCGCCCGGAGATGTACGGCGTGAACCCCGAGGTCGGCCACGAGCAGATGGCCGGGCTGAACTTCGCGCACGGCATCGCACAGGCGATCTGGGCGGGCAAGCTCTTCCATCTGGACCTCAACGGCCAGTCCGGCATCAAGTACGACCAGGACCTCCGCTTCGGCGCCGGCGACCTGCGCCAGGCCTTCTGGCTCGTCGACCTGCTGGAGA
>CBRG010000192.1 GCA_000470535.1 Streptomyces sp. AW19M42 | reverse complement strand
GAGGTCGATGTGGTCGGCGATCTGCTCGCGGCCGTGGCTCTCCAGGTCGAGGAGGACGCCGGTGCCGGAGGGCCGGGGGGCGCCGGGGCCCGCGTCCCGTTCCGCCCGCCAGGTGCGGACGGCGAGGGCGAGGCCGGTGAGCAGGATGTCGTCCACGCCGGCGTGGAACGCGGCGGGGGCGGTGGTGAGCAGTGACTGTGTCCAGGTGTCGGGGAGGTGGGTGACGAGGGTGCGGGTGCCGTCGGCGGTGTCCAGATGGGGGTCGAGCGGCCGGTATCCCAGCTGTGGGTCGGGGGTGCTCAGCATGTCGTGCCACAGGGGCAGTTCGGCTTCCCGCTCGGTGCTCCGCGCCTGGGTCGCGAGGAGGTGCGCCCAGGTTCGGTAGGACGTGGTGACGGTGGGCAGGGCCGGGGCAGAGCTCTCGCCCGCGGTGCCGGCTTCGGTGACGGCCTGCCACGCACGGGCGAGGTCTGCGGCGAGGATGCGCCAGGAGACCGCGTCGACGGCGAGGTGGTGCACGACGAGCAGCAGGCGCCCGCGGACGTGCGGTCCGGCGTCGCACCAGACGGCCTCGACCACATCCCCGTCGGCGGGCCGCAGCCGCTTGCGTACCTGTTCGCCGGCCTCGGTGGCGGCGGCGCGGGCGGCTTCGGCGTCGAGACCCGCGATGTCGACGCGGGTGAAGCGGCGGCGGGCCGGAACGGCACCGGGTGGCAGGGCTTCGAGAACCGGTTCGCCCCCGGCCGGGCGGGTGACTCGCAGGCGGAGCATGTCGTGGTGGTCGATGAGGAGTTGGAGGGCGGCGACAAGCGTGTCCTCCTCGGCTCCCGCGGGCGTGCTCAGTACCCCGGACTGGTTGTAGCCGTCCGTGGTGCCGGGCCGCTCCAGGAGCCAGGCGGCGATGGGTGTCGGCGGCATCTCGCCGGTGCCCTGGTCGGCCTGCGCGGTGGTGTTCCGGTCGAGCGCGGTGGCGACTGCGGCGATGGCCTCGGGGGTCCGGTGGACGAAGACATCGCGGGGTGTGACCCCGAACCCCGCCTCCCGTACCCGGCTGACGAGCTGGATCGAGAGGATGCTGTCGCCACCGAGCGCGAAGAAGTCGTCGTCCGTGCGGACGGCCGGGGTGCGCAGGACGGAGGCGAAGACGTCGCACAGAGCGCGTTCCTGCGCGGTGCGCGGCTGTCCGCCCGGCCGGGTGGCGGCGGGGCGCTCCGGGGCGGGCAGGACTCTGCGGTCGGTCTTGCCGTTCGGCAGGAGCGGCAGCGCGTCCAGCGCGACGAAGACGGCGGGCACCATGTACGGCGGCAGGACCGAGGTGAGCCGGGTGCGCACTTCGTTGTCCGTGGGGAGCGCGATGCCACTGCGCCGGTCGGGAACGGTGTAGGCGACCAGGCGCCGCTCGCCCGGCCGGTCCTCGCGGACGAGGGCGCAGGCGGCGGCGATGCCGTCGAGACCGCCGAGCGCGGTCTCGATCTCGCCGAGTTCGATGCGGAAGCCGTGCAGCTTGACCTGGTCGTCGGCGCGCGAGACGTAGGTGAGCAGGCCGTCGGCGTCCCGTTTGACGAGGTCTCCCGTGCGGTACATGCGGCTGCCGGCGAGGCCGTGCGGATCGGCGACGAACCGGGCTGCGGTCAGGGCCGGGCGCCCCAGGTAGCCGCGGGCGAGACCTTCGCCGGCGATGTGGAGCTCGCCGGTGACACCCGGCGGCACGGGCCGGAGTCCGGCGTCCAGGACGTAGGCGCGGGTGTTGTCGACGGGACGGCCGAGCGGCACGCCCGCCTCCCCCGCCGTGGTGACCTGCTCCCCGCTCAGGTGCTGGTGGGCGGTGGCGTCGATGGTGGTCTCGGTGGGTCCGTACAGGTTGTGCACCTCAACGCGCCAGGCCTGTCCGGCGCGCTCGGCCAGGGACGTGGACAGGGGTTCGCCTCCGCACAGGACAGCGCGCAGTGTCGCGGGTGCCTCCTCGGGGCCGGTCTCGGTGAGGACGACCGAGAGGTGCGAGGGAACGAACTGCGCGAGGGTCACCCCGGCGTCGCGCATGCGGGCGAGCAGACCGGAGGGGTCGTGGTTGGCGGCGGGCGGCACGGGGCAGGTGGAGCCGCCGTGCAGCAGGGGCAGCCAGGTCTCCCAGACCGAGGCGTCGAAGCTCGGGGAGGTGCGTGCCAGGACCCGGTCGTCGTCGGTGAGCGCGAGGTGGCCGGCCATCCAGGCCATGTGGTTGGTCAGGGACGCGTGGGTGACGACAACACCCTTGGGACGGCCGGTGGAGCCCGAGGTGTAGATGATGTACGCCGCGTCGAGCGGGGCCGGTCCGGCGTCGGGCGGGGCCCCGCGCCCTGTGGACCAGGCTGCCCGGTCGTCCAGCGCGAGGCAGGGGACGGACTCGGTGTACGGCGCGGCGCGTGTGGTGCCGTGGGTGAGGAGCAGCGCCGGGCGGGCGTCGTCGAGCATGTAGGTGATCCGCGCTTGCGGGTACTCCAGGTCGACCGGCAGGTAGGCGGCCCCGGCCTTGGCCACCGCCAGCATGGCGACGACCTGGTCGGCTGTGCCTTCCAGGGCGAGGGCGACCAGGTCGCCGCGGCCGAGGCCCCGGTCGTGCAGGTGATGGGCCAGGTCGTCGGAAAGCGAGTCCAGTTCACTGAAGGTGAGCCGGTGCGCGCCGTCCCGCACGGCGATCGCCGCAGGGGTCGTGGCGGCCTGCGTGCGGAACGCCTCGGGCGCGGTGCCCGCTGCCACGGGCCGGGCGGTGCCGTGTGCGGCACGCTCCAGGCCCCGCAGCTCCGCCGTCTCCAGGACTTCGACGGCGTGAACGCGCCGGCCGGGGTCGGCGGCGAGTGCGGCGAGCAGGCGGGTCAGGCGCTCGGCCAGGGTGTGCGCGGTGGCGGGAGCGAACAGCTCGGTGGAGAACTCCAGTACGCCGTCGAGGCCGGCGGGCCGGCCTTCGCCGTCGCGCGTCTCGGTGAAGGTGAAGGTGAGATCGAACTTGCTGATGCCGGTGTGCACGGGCTGTCCGGTCACTGTGAGACCGAACAGGTCGACGGTGGTGTCCGCCTGGTTCTGGAGGACGAGCATGGTCTGGAACAGCGGGTGGTGGTTCTGGGCCCGCACCGGGCTGAGTGCGTCCACCAGCCGCTCGAACGGCACGTCCTGGTGGGCGTAGGCGGCGAGGTCGAACTCCCTTACCCGGTCAATGACTTCGGCGAAGGTGGGATCTCCTGACAAGTCGGTGCGCAGGACGAGGGTGTTGACGAAGAAGCCCACCAGATCGTCGAGGGCCTCGTCGGTGCGCCCGGCTACGGCGGTGCCGAGCGGGATGTCCTCACCGGCGCCGTGCCGGGAGAGCAGAACCGACAGCGCGGCCTGGAGCACCATGAAGAGGCTGCTTCCGCGGGACCGGGCGAGTTCCGCGAGAGCCCGGTGGGTGTCCGCGTCGACGGGAAAGGCGAACGCGTCGCCGCCGTAGGCCGTGACGGCGGGGCGCGGCCGGTCGCACGGCAGGTCGAGCAGGTCGGGGGCTCCGGCGAGTGCGGCGCGCCAGAAGTCCAGCTGGCGGGCGGCCCGGCTCGACGGGTCGTCCTCGGCGCCGAGCAGCGCGCGCTGCCACAGGGTGTAGTCGGCGTACTGGACGCCGAGTTCCGTCCAGGCCGGCTCCTCGCCCTCGGCACGCGCCCGGTAGGCGTCGCCGAGGTCGCGGGCGAGCGGGGCGAGGGACCAGCCGTCGCCCGCGATGTGGTGGACGAGCAGCACGAGGACGTGGGATTCGGTGTCGAGCCTCAGCAGCCGTGCCCGTACCGGCAGTTGGGTGCCGACGTCGAAGGTGTGCGCCACCTCGGCGGCCAGTACCTCGTCCAGGCGGGCGGGATCGGTGTCGCGGGGGCTCAGGTCGAGGTCGGCACGGCTGGCGTCCAGGACCAGCTGACGCGCCACGCCGTCGGTCTCGGGGAAGACGGTGCGCAGGCTCTCGTGGCGCTCGACGACGTCCGCGAGGGCGCTCTCCAGGGCGTCCGCGTCGAGCGGGCCGTCCAGGCGCAGTGCCAGCGGCACGTTGTAGGTGGCACTGGGTCCCTCGAACCGGTTGAGGAACCACAGGCGCTGCTGGGCGAAGGACAGCGGCAGCGGATCGGGGCGGTGCGGAGCACGCTCCAGCCGGTTCCTGGCCTTCTCTGCGCCGTCCAGTGTGGCCGCGAGCGCGGCCGGTGTCGGGTGCTCGAAGACGGTCTTGACCTGGACCTCGACGGCGAGCGCGGTGCGGATGCGTGCGGCCAGCCGGGTGGCGAGCAGGGAGTGGCCGCCCAGGGCGAAGAAGTCGTCGTCGGCGCCCGCCCCGTCGAGGCCGAGCACATCGGCGAAGAGTCCGCAGAGGATCTCCTCGCGCACGGTGCGGGCGGCGCGCCCGCGGACCGGTGCGTGGTGCGCCGGCTCAGGCAGAGCGGCTTGGTCCACCTTCCCGTTGACGGTCAGCGGGAGGGCCGCCATCAGGACGAACGTGGAGGGCACCATGTAGGCGGGCAGGGACCGGCCGACGGCTCGGGCGAGATCGGCGGGTTCGGGACGCGCCCCGCCGGCGGGCACCACGTACGCGACCAGCCGCCGGTCGCCGGGGGTGTCCTCGCGGACGACGGCGAAGGAGTCTGCGACGCCCTCGCAGCAGGCCAGCACCCCCTCGATCTCGCCGAGTTCGATGCGGTAGCCGCGCAGCTTCACCTGGCTGTCGGCGCGGGTGACGTAGGCGATCTGTCCGTCGCGGGTCCACCGGACGAGGTCGCCGGTGCGGTACATGCGGCCGCCCGACGGATCGAACGGATCGGCGACGAACCGGGTGGCGGTCAGGCCGGGAAGGCCGGTGTACCCGCGTGCCACGCCGCGTCCGGCGAGGTACAGCTCACCCGTGACGCCCGGCGGGACCTGGCCCAGGGAGGCGTCGAGGACGTACAGCCGCATGCCGTCCAGGGCGCGCCCGATGGGTGGCGGGCCGGACGGCAGGTCGGCCGCCACGTCGTAGCGGGTGGCGAAGGTGGTCGTCTCCGTGGGTCCGTACACATGAAGAACACGCGCACCGGCAGCGGTGCCCGCGACGCGCTGCATCGCGTCCGGTGAGGCCAGTTCTCCTCCGGCGCAGACGAGCCGGAGGCCGGTGAAGGCACCCGGATCGGTTTCGGCGATCACGTTGAACAGGGCGGTCGTCATGAAGACCGCGGTCACTCCGTGCTCCTGTACGGCCTCGCCGAGGGCGCGGGCCTCCAGGACGCCGTCCGGTGCGACGACGATCCTCCCTCCGTGCAGCAGCGGGGCCCAGATCTCGAACGTCGAGGCGTCGAAGACGTACGCCGAGTGCATCAGGACGGCGTCGGCGGCGCCGCCCTGCCAGGCGGAGTCGGCGGTCAGCGCCACCACGTCGGCGTGCGTGACTCCGACGCCCTTGGGCAGACCGGTGGAGCCGGAGGTGAACATGACGTAGGCGAGGGCGCCGGGGCTCCGCACCGTGGCGGGGTGTCCCGGCTGCTCGGGCGCGCCGCGGAGGATCCGGCCGAGCCGGTCCACGACCACGACGGGTATCCGGCGCGCGGTCTGCGCCACCCAGGGGGAGGCGAGGGCGTCCTCGTCGACGACGAGGACCCGCACGGCGGCCACGCCGGCCACCTGTTCCAGCCGTTCCGCGGGCCAGCGCACGTCCAGCGGGACGTACGCACCGGCCGCGCGGACCGCTCCCAGGGACACCGCCACGACCGCCGGTGACCGGGAGAGCAGTACGCCGATCCCGGTCTCGGGGCGGACACCCAGGCCGGCCAGGGCTCGGGCCAGGTCGGCGGAGGCCAGGTCGAGTTCGGCGTAGGTGAGGGTGGCGCCGTCGCCGGTCACGGCCACGGCGTCGGGTACGCGGTGTGCCTGGGCCGCGAAGAGCGCGGGCAGGGTGGCGTGCTCGGTGCGCGCGGGCAGATCTCCGCCGGTGCCCCGGCGCGTGACACGGGCGTGCTCGTCCGGTGTCATCAGGTCGTAGCCCGTCAGGGGCAGGGCGGGGTCGGCGGCCGCCTGCTCCAGGAGCCGGACCAGGCGGTCGGCGAGTGCTTCGACGGTGGACCGGTCGAAGAGAGCGGTGGCGTACTCGATCCCGGCGCTGAGGCCGTCCGCGTCGCGTTCCTCGTCGAAGGCGAAGGTGAGGTCGAATTTGCTCAGCCCGTTGTGGACGAGCCGGCTCTCGACGGTGAGGCCGGGCAGGTCCGGGCGGGCGGTCTCCTGGTTCTGCAGGACCAGCATGGTCTGGAACAGCGGGTGGTGGTTGCGCGCCCTGACGGGGTTGACGCTCTCGACGAGTCGCTCGAAGGGCACGTCCTGGTGCGCGTAGGCGGCCAGGTCGAATTCCCTTACGCGCAGCAGAAGTTCGTGGAAGGTCGGGTTGCCCGACAGGTCCGTGCGCAGGACCAGCGTGTTGACGAAGAACCCGACCAGTTCCTCCAGCGCCTCGTCCGTGCGGCCTGCGACGGGCGAGCCGAGCGGGATGTCGTCTCCCGCGCCGTGCCGGTGCAGCAGGGTGGCGACCGCCGCTTGGAGCACCATGAAGAGGCTGCTTCCCGACTCCCGTGCCAGGCGCAGGAGCCGGGCGTGGAGGGTGGGGGGAACTTCGAAGGTGTGGACGGCTCCTCTGGGGTCCGTGGTGACCGGGCGCGGCCGGTCCAGCGGGAGGTCGATGAGACCGGGCAGGCCCGCGAGGGCGGTGTGCCAGTGGTCGAGTTGCTGCCGCAGGACGCTCTGCGGCGCGACACCGTCGCCCAGGGCGGCGTGCTGCCAGAGGGTGTAGTCGGCGTACTGGAGCGGTGTGCCGGCCACCGGTTCGGGCTCCCGGCCCCTGAGACGGGCCTCGTAGGCCTCGCCGAGGTGTCGGGCGAGCGGGGCGAGGGACCAGCCGTCGCCCGCGATGTGGTGCAGGACGAGCACCAGGACGTGGTGGCCGGGCGCGGACCGCAGGAGGAGGGCGCGCAGCGGCGGGTCCGTGATGACGTCGAACGGCTCTCGCACGGCGGCCAGGACGGCGGCCTCCAGATCCGCGGGTGCTGTGCTCACGACAGGAAGTCGGGGTGTGGCGGCCCCGGCGGGAAGGACCAGTTGATGCGGTACGCCGTCGCGTTCGGGGAACAGGGTGCGCAGCGCCTCGTGCCGCTCCACGACATCACGCAGCGCGGCACGCAGGGCGTCGGTGTCCAGGGCCCCGTCGAGTTCGAGCACGAGCGGGATGTTGTAGGCGGAGCTGGGCCCTTCGAACCGGTTGAGGAACCACAGGCGCTGCTGCGCGAAGGACAGCGGCAGCGGATCGGGCCGTTGCTCCGCGGGTACGACGGGCGGGTGGGCCCGGCTCCGCGTGTCCAGGACGCGGGCCAGGCCCGCGACGGTCGGGTGCTCGAAGAGGGTGCGTACGGCGATCTCGGCACCGAGGACGGAGCGGACCCGGCTGACGACGCGCATGGCGAGGAGCGAATGCCCTCCCAGCTCGAAGAAGCTGTCGTGCGAATCCACCGGGGGCCGTTGCAGAACGTCGGCGAAGATGCCGGCGAGCAGACCCTCCTGGAGGGTGTGCTGTCCCGCTCCGTCGGTGTTGTCGGAGCCCCGCGGGGGCTCCGGCAGGGCGCGCCGGTCCACCTTGCCGTTGGGCAGGAGCGGAAGGTCGTCCAGGAGGACGACGGCGCCGGGCACCATGTAGTGCGGCAGGTTCTCGGCGAGGGCGTCGCGCAGGGTGACGGGGCGCTGGGCCGGGTCGCCGGTGACGGCGTAGGCGATGAGGCGGCGCACGCCCGGTGTGTCCTCCCGGATCACGGCGCAGGCGGCGGTGACGGCGGGGACCGCCAGCAAGGCGGCCTCGACCTCGCCCGGCTCGATGCGGAAGCCTCGCAGTTTGACCTGGTCGTCGGCGCGTGCGACGTAGTCGAGCAGACCTTGGTGGTCCCATCGCACGAGGTCGCCCGTCCGGTACATCCGCGCGCCCGCCCCGTCGAACGGGTCGGCGACGAATCGCGCGGCGGTCAGGCCGGGGCGGTCGAGGTAGCCGCGGGCGAGGTTGGGACCCGACAGGTACAGCTCGCCGGTGACGCCCGGCGCGACGGGCCGCAGCCGGCCGTCGAGGACGTAGACACGCATGGTGTCGACGGGCCGGCCGATCGGCACGGTCTCGTACGGTGTGCCGGACTCCGCGTGCCCTCCGTCTCCTGTCACGTCGATCCGGTGGGCGGTGGCGTCGATAGTGGCCTCGGTCGGCCCGTAGAGGTTGTGCACGTCGGCCCGCCACAGCTCGGCGGCCTCGTCGGCGAGGGCGCGCGGCAGCGGTTCGCCGCCGCACAGCACGGCGCGCAGGCCGGGCAGCGGCGCGGCGTGTGCCGCCTCGGTGAGCACGAGAGTCAAATGAGAGGGGACGAACTGGGCGACGGTGACGCCGAACCGGCTCATCCAGGAGACCAGGGCACGTGGTTCCGTGTTGGCCCCGTCCGGCAGCAGACAGACTTCGGCGCCGTTCATCAGCGGGAGCCAGAGCTCCCACACGGAGGCGTCGAAGCTGGATGAGGTACGGGCGAGCACCCGGTCGTCCGGAGTGATCGCCAGGTGCCCCGCCATCCAGGCCATGTGGTTGGCCAGTGCGGCGTGCGACACGACCACACCCTTCGGGCGGCCGGTGGATCCCGAGGTGTAGATGACGTACGCGGGGTCCGCCGGGTGGGGTGCGTCCAGGATGTGCCCGGCACGGCCCGTGGCCGGGGCTGATGGGGCGTCGAGGGCGAGCCACGGTACGTCGCAGTCGGGCAGCTCCGCGTGGACGTCCGTGGTGCTGAGCAGCAGGACGGGGCGGGCGTCCTCAAGCATGTGGCGGATGCGGGCGGCCGGGTACTGCGGGTCGACCGGCAGGTAGGCGGCGCCGGCCCGCAGTACGGCCAGCATGGCGACGACGGTGTCCACGGAGGGCGGCGCCGCGATGGCCACCCTGGTCTCACGGCACGCGCCGCGTTCCCGCAGGAGGTGGGCGAGGGTGTCGGCCCGTGTGTCGAGCTCGGCGTACGTGAGGCTCGTGTGCGCGTCGCGCACGGCGACGGCGCGGGGCTCGCGCGCGGCCCGTTCCCGGATCGCTTCCGTGACGGTGAGGGAGGGCAGGGGCCGCTCCGCTCCGCGTCCCTGCGCCAGGAGGCGGTCCCGCTCGGCCGGGGTGAGCGGGTCCAGGTCGCTGATGGAGCGGCCCGGCTCGGCCACGGCCAGGGTGAGGACGTGGGCGAAACGGGCGCACAGGGCGCGGGCGGTGGCGGCGTCGAAGAGGTCGGTCGCGTATTCCAGGTAGCCCCGGATGCCTCCGCCCATGTCTGCGGCACCGAGCGGGGTGTCCGCGGCGGCGCCCCGCGGTGGGTCGGCCTGTCCGCCGGTCTCGGCGGGTCTGGTGACTTCGGCGGATCTCGTGCTCTCGGTTTCTTCGGCGGGTCCCGTCATTTCGGTGAGCGAGAAGGTCAGGTCGAACTTGCTGCCTCCGCGGTGCCGCGACCGGTCGTGGACGGTGACGCCCGGCAGATCGAGACTCGTACGCTCCTGGTTCTGAAGGACCAGCATGGTCTGGAAGAGGGGGTGGTGGTCGCCGGACCGCTCGGGGTTGACGGCCTCCACGATCCGCTCGAAGGGGATGTCGCCGTGGCTGAGGGCGGCGATGTCGAACTTCTTGACCCTGTCGAGCAGTTGCCGGAACGTCGGGTCGCCGGACAGGTCCGCGCGCAGGACGACGGTGTTGACGAAGAACCCGACGAGGTCGTCCAGGGCCTCGTCGGTGCGTCCGGCCACGGCGGTGCCCAACGGGATGTCGGAACCGGCGCCGTGGGCCTGAAGCGTCACGGCGAGGGCTGCCTGGAGCACCATGAAGGGCGTGCAGCCGGCGGTGCGGGCGAGCCGGGTGAGGGCGGCGTGCGCGGCGGCGGGCAGCTCGAAGGGGACGGCGTCGCCCCGATGGCTGGGCACGGCCGGGCGGGGCCGGTCGAGGGGCAGGTCCAGCAGGTCGGGGGCGCCGTGCAGCGCGTCCTTCCAGAAGTCGGCCTGTCGAGTGCCCAAGCTGTCCGGGTCGCTGTCGTCGCCGAGCAGCCGGCGCTGCCAGAGGGTGTAGTCGGCGTACTGCACGCGCAGCGGAACCCAGTCGGGGGCGCCCGTGCCCTCGATCCTGGCGCGGTAGGCGGCTCCGAGGTCGCGGCTGAGCGGGGCGAGGGACCAGCCGTCCGCGACGACGTGGTGCAGGACGAGGACGAGGACGTGGCGGTCGGGCCCCAGGTGGAGCAGATGGGCACGGACCGCGGTGTCGCCCGCGAGGTCGAAGGGGGCGGTGGTCAGGCGGTGCACCGTCTCCTCGGCCCAGGTGCCGGTGTTGTCCTCGGCCCTGGGCTGTTCGACGGCGAGGGGGACGAGCGACGCGGCGGCGTCCGCGTCCAGGACTTCCTGACGGGCGACGCCGTCGTGCTCGGCGAAGACCGTGCGCAGGCTCTCGTGCCGGGCGACCACGGCGGCGAGGGCGCCGCGCAGGGCGTCCGCGTCCAGGGGGCCGTCGAGTTCGAGGACGAGCGGGACGTTGTAGCTGTCGCCGGGGCCCTCCGCCCGGTTGAGGAACCAGAGGCGCTGCTGCGCGAAGGACAGCGGCACCGCTTCGGGACGGGGCTGCGGGAGGAGGAGGGGTCTGGTCGCACCGGTGGTGTCCAGGACCGCGGCCAGGGAGGCGACCGTGGGATGGTCGAAGAGAGTACCGAGGCCCAGTTCGGCGCCCAGGGCCGTCCGTACCCGGCCGGTGAGGCGGGTGGCGAGCAGGGGGCCAGGGAGAAGAAGTTGTCGTCGACACCGACCGCGGACACGCCGAGGGCGTCGGCGAAGAGACCGGCAAGGACCTCCTCGTAGGGGGTCCGCGGGGCGCGGCCCCCGGATGTGACCGCCCGGGGTGCGGGCAGAGCGCGGCGGTCGACCTTGCCGTTGGGGTTCAGGGGCAGTGCGTCCAGTGTCACGAACGCCGAGGGCACCATGTACGCGGGCAGGGCGCGTCCGGCCCGGCGGGTCAGGGCGGATTCGTCGAGCCGGGCACCGGGGGCGGGCACGACATAGGCGACGAGCCGGCGGTCGCCGGGTATGTCCTCACGGACCACGACGCAGGCGCCGCGTACGTCCGGGGCGGCAAGCAGGACGTTCTCGGTCTCGGCCGGCTCGATGCGGAACCCGCGGAGTTTGATCTGGCCGTCCGCGCGCCCGGCGTACTCGATGTCGCCGTGCGCGGTCCAGCGCACGAGGTCCCCCGTGCGGTACATCCGGCGGCCCGTCGCGTCGTGCGGGTCGGCGACGAACCGGGTGGCCGTCAGTGCGGGGTTGCCCTGGTAGCCCCGGGCGACGCCGTGGCCGCCGACGTACAACTCCCCCACAACGCCGGGCGGCACCATGGCGAGGGTGTCGTCCAGGACGTACAGGCTCACCCCGTCGAGGGCCCGGCCGATGGGCGGCACGCCCGCGGTGCCGGGGACGACCGGATGGCGGGTGGCGAAGGTCGTGGTCTCCGTGGGGCCGTAGACGTGCAGGACCCGTGTGCCGGGCGTCGCGGCGGCCACCCGCTGCATCAGGTCCGGCGTCGCCGCCTCACCGCCGACGGCGACCATGCGGAGCCCGGCGAACGCGGCCGGGTCCGCCTCGGCCATCACGTTGAACAGGGCCGTCGTCAGGAACAGCGCGGTGACGCCGTGCCGCTCGACCGTGTCGTGGAGGACCCGTGCCTCCAGGACTCCGGCGGGCGCGACGACCACGCGGCCGCCGTTGAGGAGCGGCGCCGAGATCTCGAAGGTGGAGGCGTCGAAGACGTACGCCGAGTGCATCAGCACCGCGTCGCACACGCCGCCCGTCCAGGTGCTGTCGGCGGCCAGCGCCAGGACGTCGGCGTGGGTGACGCCGACGCCCTTGGGGAGTCCGGTGGACCCGGAAGTGAACATCACGTAGGCGAGCCGGTCACCGCGGATCATGCGCGGCAGCGGTCCCGGCCGAGGCGGAGCGCCACGGCGGACACCGCCGAGCGCGTCGAGGACGATCAGGGGCAGACCGGCGGCCGTCTGCTCCCGTACCCAGGGCTGCCGGGCGGTCGCCTCGTCGGCCACCAGGGCGCGTACGCGGGCCGCTTCCCTGACGCGGTCGAGCCGTTCGCCGGGCCAGGCCGCGTCCATCGGTACGTACGCCGCTCCGGCGCGGGCCGCGCCGAGCGTGGCGGACAGCACGGCCGCCGAGCGGCCCATGACCACGCCGACGCCGTCCTCGGCACCGATGCCCCAGCCGGTCAGGGCACCCGCGAGGTCCTCCGCCGCTCCGGCCAGCTGCCGGTACGAGAGCGTGACGGCGCCGTCCACCACGGCCGGGGCGTCGGGCGTCCGGCGTGCCTGCGCGCCGAACGCCTCCGGCAGGCTCGATGCCACGGTCTCCGCCGGCATGGCGGCACCCCGCCCCTGTGCGTGGAGGGCCTCGGCGGCGGTCTCGTCAAGGAACGGCAGGTCGCGCAGGGGGAGGTCGTGGCCCGCGTCTGCGAGGGCGGACAGGAAGGAGACGACGGACTGCTGGAGCAGCCTCAGGTCCTCGGGCCTGTAGAGCTCCGGGCTGGCGTCGAATCCGATCAACGGTCCTTTGTCATCGGCCCGTTCCGAGACGAAGAAGGACACGTCGTCGGCCGGTCCGACGGACAGCACGCGGGAGGCGCCGGGGCTGCCGGCGAAGTCCACGTCGTAGTCGTAGCCCATGATGTTGACGACGACACCGGCGAGACGGGACGCGCCGTCGGCCATGTTCAGCTCACGCGCCAGCTGTTCGCGGGAGAACCGGCGGTGCCGGAGGGCGCCGCGCATCTCGGCCGCGACGGCTCGCACGAGAGAGCCGACCGTCATCTCGGGGGTGACGGTGAGGCGCAGCGGCAGGATGTTGGAGGTCATGCCGACGATGTGGCGGAGTCCGCCGTGACGGCCGTTGGAGGCAAGGCCCACGGTGACGTCCTGTGTTCCGGTGGCCCGGCCGACGTAGGCGGCGACCGCGCTCACGAGGACGGCGCTCCAGGTGGTGCGGTTGGCGGAGGCGATCGTGCGGAGGCGGTCGAGGACGGCGACGGGCAGCGTCTCACCGGTGTGCAGCCGAACCTCGGGCGCGTCGAGGGTGGCCGGCGTCGGCGCGTCGGTGCGCCGGCGGATGAGCGCCCGGCCGGCGTGCGCGTCCGCTCTGTCGCCCGGTCCGTGCGTGTCAGCGGTGCCGGGTGTGTCCGATGCGGCACGATCGGTGGCCAGGTCTGCGAAACGGCCGGTCCAGTAGGCACGGTCGGCCTCGTAGCGGTCCGAGTCCCGGTAGGCCGCCTCGTCGGCGACGAGATCGCGCAGGGATGCGGCGGGCACCTCGGCTGTGGCGAGGTTCTCGCCTCGCGCCGCGCGCCCGTAGAGGTCGGCCACGGTGCGGGTGAAAACGGAGCCGCCGAGGCCGTCGACGGCTATGTGGTGGAACCTGACGTACCAGTAGTGCAGCCGGTCGCTGATGCGGAGCAGAGCGAAGTGGTGGGACGGGGCCTCGATCGTGTCGACGGCGGCCATGTCGTCGGCCAGGTAGCGTTCGACCGCGCCGATGGGATCGTCGGCGTCGGACAGGTCGACCCGGCGGAGCCGGCTGGTCCCGTCCGGGGAGCGGCGGACGACACGCTGGCGGACCGCGCCGTCCTCTGTGACGAACACGGTGTTGAGGCTGTCGCACAGTGCGACAGCCCGGTCGAGCGCGGCGGCGAATAACGCCTCGTCGAGGCCGCCCCGAACCTCGATGCACTCCCCGATATTGTATTTCGGGCTCTGTGGATCGACCAGTTGCCCGTACCAGACACCTTGTTGAGCCATGGTCATCCCGAGCGAATCTTCGGGAACAGGGCCTGAGGAGTCGGAGTTGTTTTCGCGCATGCCGGATCACACCTTTGGGGAGAGTTTTCGCGGGGGACGAAGAAGGCGCGACGAAACCGCCTGCGCTGGCGCATCGCCCTTAGCCGACCGCGGGCTGATGAAATCACAGAAAAACGTCGCCGCACCCATGACGTCGGGCACTGGTGGAGCTCCTGCCGACCCGGGAGATCGACAGGCAATCCACTGACTTCACGCATCAAGGATGAGCCGCGAGACAGTCCACCAATGATTCACGAAAGCCAAATGAAGGCAACATGATCACTCATGGGCTATGCGTGAACGATTTTCGCTCCAGTTTGATCGATTCTGCTCGATTGCGAGCGAAGGCGATCAGACTGGAGCGCCGGAACATGTCCGCTTTGGTGGCGGTCCACGGCAGCACCGCGAGTTCGGACGCCCGCTATCCGGCGTCGGCCTCCATCATCCGCACCAGGCTGGTGGGCCGCATATCGGTCCACCCGGCCTCGATCGCGTCCAGACACTCCTGACGCGATCCCTCCGGGCCGCCCACGTTCCAGCCACCCGGGATTTCGATGTGCGCCGGCCACAGCGAGTACTGCCCCTCGCCATTCACCAACGTCACGAACCGCCCCGACTCGTCATCGAAAGGATTGGCCACGACCGTCCCCCCACTTGTTCTCGCACTTCCCACGACATGTTCATCAGTCTTTTCCGGGCGCGCCGCAGATCGATATCCGCAGGGACCCGACCCGTCGAACCGCCCGTCCCCTCACGGTGCGATATCTCGACCACACGGGCGAAGATTCGTTACGCCTCGGGATACCGACGTTACACCGATGACCGAGCCGGACTCCCCCGACTTGGCTCGCTCACGCCAATCACAATAGAGGACCCTCGACGGCGGAAGTTGCAAATTCAGCCCATTGCCCACAAGTACCCAATGCGCCTACAACGACCGAGACGCGCCCGAGACATATGCCAGCCGGGCCACAGCAGAGACATTCAGCCATCCCATGTCCCTATTGTGCGAATATCGCTAAAATGACCCGTTCCAATTTGGATATCCGCCGGCGTACGCCCGCTGACGTTCTGACACACCCAGATCACACCGCGCTCCCGTGCGCCGGGTACGCGCGCCGCCTGCGCCCCGTCCCGCCCAGCCAATCAGAGGCAGGGAACCCGTCGCACGGCGTGAGACCGGCCGTGCCAGCCGCGCCAGTTCGCTGGAGAAGTTCTCGGCCCCACAGAGGCACGGGCCGAGGAGACCAACGTCGCCGTCGCAGCACTCGCCGCGGTGGAACGGCGGAGCACCGAACTGTGCAGGACCCGCCGTGCGTGGTCCGGCTCCGGTCGCCTGCCCCGCCCGCTCTGCCGAGGGAACGCAGACGTGGCGCCTTCCCTGTTGGCCACGCGAATTTCTCAGCGACTACAGCGCAAGGGCGAGCAGGAGCTGCCGGCCGGGGCGGAGGCGATTTCGGCGTTTCCCGCGGCCGCCACGGGCCGAACCACTTGGCTTCGAGTGCACTCGAAGGTGTTGTCTGGCAGGAGGTGTTGTCCGAGCAGATGACGGGTTTCTGGAGGAGCACACCATGACGCAGAAGATCTGGTTCATCACCGGTGCCTCGCGCGGCTTCGGCAGGGAGTGGGCCGTCGCCGCCCTCGAACGCGGCGATTCGGTCGCCGCAACCGCGCGCGACCTCTCCACGCTGGGTGACCTCCGCGAGAGGTACGGGGAACGGCTACTGCCTCTGCGTCTCGACGTGACGGACCGTGACGCCGACTTCGCCGCCGTGCAGCAGGCGCACGAGCGGTTCGGTCGGCTCGACGTGGTGGTCAACAACGCCGGATACGGCCACTTCGGCCTGGTCGAGGAACTCACCGAGGCCGAGGCGCGCGCGCAACTGGACACCAACCTGTTCGGCGCCCTGTGGGTCACCCAGGCGGCGCTGCCGCTGCTGCGCGAGCAGGGCAGCGGCCACATTCTCCAGGTCTCTTCCATCGGAGGCATCAGCGCCTTCCCGCTGGTCGGGGTCTACCACGCGTCGAAGTGGGCCCTCGAAGGCATCAGCCAGGCGCTGGCCCAGGAAGTGGCGCCGTTCGGCATCAAGGTCACGCTGATCGAGCCCGGTGGCTTCGCCACCGACTGGGCGGGTTCCTCGTCGAGCACGTCCGACCCGTTGCCCGCGTACGCCGACTTCCACAAGGAGGTGCAGGAGCAGCGCCGCAAGCGCGTCGGCACGCCGGGCGACCCGGCCGCATCCGCCGCTGCCGTGCTGGAGATCGTCGACGCCGACCAGCCGCCGCTGCGCTGCTTCTTCGGCTCGGCGCCGCTGGGCATCGCCAAGGCCGACTACGAGCAGCGACTCGCCGTGTGGGAGAAGTGGCAGCCCGTGGCAGAGCTGGCGCAGGGCTGAGCCGTGGCCGGAGACCCGGCCCGCGGAGCGGGCAGTTCCTCACTCCCCGAGGTGTCGCAGGAGATCCTGCCATGGCGTTTCAGCGCCGCGGGCGAGGACGAGCGGGCCGATAGGGGCACCCCGCACGCCGCCCAATCCCGGCCAGGGCCGCGATCACCTCGTCGATCTCGTCGTCCGCATAGAGTGACCATGCGCCTGGCCGGTCTGCATGAGGGCTTCCGGCGGCGAGCGAATGAGGCTGCAATGAGTGAACTGACGAAGCCCGGGATCGGCCGTCCGGAGGGTGACGCTCCCGACGAGCTGGCAATCCGCGACCTCGTCGTCGGGGACGGGCTTGAGGCGAAGCCGGGCAGGGTCGTCCAGGTTCACTATGTCGGGGTCACCTTCGCGTCCGGAAGGGAATTCGACACCTCCTGGGGTCGTGGCAAGCCGTTCAAGTTCGCCGTGGGCGGTGGAAAGGTCATCAAGGGCTGGGACCGCGGGATCAGAGGGATGAGGGTCGGCGGTCGGCGCGAGATCATCGTTCCCCCGGGTCTCGGCTACGGCAACCAGTCACCCTCGGCGTTCATCCCGGCGGGCTCGACACTCGTCTTCGTAGTGGACCTGCTCTCCGTCGCGGTCTGAGACCTGAGGCCCGGAGGATCCGCCCGCGACTGCCTCTTGAGGGTCGATGGCGTCCACCATGCCGAGCTCGGCATCGTTCGCCTGTGCCCCGTAGGGCGCCGTGCCGTGGACGCACGACAGATGGGGTTCAGTCAGCCTTGGCGGGGTGTCCGGGCCCGCAGCGCTTGGGCGATGGAGACCGCCGCGCGGACACCGTCGGGCGTCAGCTGCGAGTCATGCCATCCGCCGACGACTCCTCGACGTGGTGGGCCGCCTCCGGGTGGGTGACGACGTGAAGAGTCCGCACGGGTGCGTGACCTCCCGTAGGCGGCGTCCTGCCTGGCTGCACCTTCGAATCGAACTTGTCGCCCCACTCACCACCTACACGGGCGGTGCCAGTCCAAGGCCGATACGCAGAAGCATGATCACCGTGCGCCACGGCCCCGGGTGGTCGCGGACAAGGCGCAGGCAGCAGCTGAAGCGCCTCTATTCCGGTCCCGGTTCCTCGCCCGGCGGGCCTCAGCGCGGACGGCGGCGCGAAGGTCGTCCGCCCCCGTTGATGGAGGTGCTTCGTCTGCTCATGGGCCGTGTGGAGTCCGGACTGCCCCACGCCGGGCGCGTCGCACAGGATGCGATGCCACGGAACGCTGCGGTCCCGGACATATGCGGCCCTCACCGGGCGGCTGCGCAGGACGGCATGCACCGTAAAGGCCGGGAGTGTCTTCTCCAGTGCGGCGAGTCCGTCGCGGTAGATGCCCTCGAAGAGGGCGGTCGCCTCGCCGTCACCGACTCCGTCCGGCGTGAATGTTCCGGACCACTCCCCCCTGGAACCCGCCGCGCCCAGGTCCACGACCTTGAGCGTGGAGCGGTAGCCCGTGACCGGGAAGGGCGCCCGGACTATGGAGTAGGCGTAGCTGCGGGCCTGCTCGTCGAAGGACTCCAGGCGTTCCACGATGACGCCGCCCTCCTCGTTCGTCAGGGTGCGCAGCCGGGCACCCTCGCCGAGCCGGCTCTCCTTGATGTACGGCAGCCAGTCCGGGAGGGAGCCGAAGCCGCCGATGAGCTGCCAGACCCGGTCCGCGGACCACGCAGTGGTGAGGGTGACGGTGGTGGAGGTCATGACGCGTCCAGCACGGGAACGGGTGCGTCGTGGGCGATGACCTTCTGGTCCCGCAGTGACTTCCAGAAGGCGTACGGCACGTTCTCGGTGAGGGCACCGAGGTCCTCGGCTATGCGGCTGGGGCGGGTCGCGCCGGGGATGGCCGCGGCGACGGCCGGGTGTGCCAGGACGAACTGGAGCGCGGCGGACTTGATGCCGATGCCGTGCTCCTGCGCCAGTGCCTTGATCCGGCTCACCTTCTCGACGATGTCGGCGGGTGCCTCGGCGTACTCGTAGTGGTTTCCGCCGGCCAGGATGCCGGAGCTGTAGGGGCCACCGACGACGATGTCGACGTGTCGCTCGGCCGCGGCGGGCAGGAGGCGCTGCAGGGCCCGGGAGTGATCGAGCAGGGTGTAGCGGCCGGCGAGGAGGAACGCGTCGGGGCGGGGCTCGTCCAGGTCCAGTGTCATCTCCAGCGGCTCGACCTTGTTGACGCCGAGCCCCCAGGCCTTGATGACCCCCTCCTCGCGCAGCCGGGTCAGGGCGCGGAACGCACCGGTGCGGGCGCTCTCGTACATGGCCAGCCAGTCGTCGCCGTAGAAGTCCTGGGCGATGTCATGGACCCAGACGATGTCGAGGCGGTCCGTCCTGAGGCGCTTGAGGCTGTCCTCCACGGAGCGCAGCGTCGCGTCGGCGCTGTAGTCGTTGACAATCCTGTTGGGGCGTCCGTGCTCGAACAGGGCTCCCTTTTGCCCGAGTTGACGGCTCGCGGGGTCCTCGACCTCGTCGAGGATGACCCGGCCGACCTTGGTGGACAGGACGTACTCGCCGCGCGGCTTGTCGGCGAGGACGTCGCCGAGGCGGATCTCGGCGAGGCCGGCGCCGTACAGCGGGGCGGTGTCGAAGTAGCGGATGCCCTGGTCCCAGGCGGCCTGCACGGTGGCGGCGGCCTCTTCGTCGGGGATGGCGCGGAACATGTTGCCCAGGGGGGCGGTGCCGAAGCCGATGCGGCCGGGAAGCAGGGAGCGGATGGTCATGGTGGTGCCTCGATCTTCTGCGTGGGGGGCAGTGCTGGTGGCCGGCGGGTGCCGGTCGGGGTCAGTTGAGGGTGTCGGGGTCCGGGCCGGTGCGCAGGCCGCGGTCCAGGGCGGTGAGGGCGTCGATGTCCTCGGCGCTCAGCCGGAAGTCGAAGACGTCGAGGTTCTCGTGGATGCGGGCCTCGGTCACCGACTTGGGGATGACCACGTTGCCGGTCTGCAGGTGCCAGCGCAGGACGATCTGGGCCGGGCTCCTGCCGTGCTTCGCCGCGAGCGAGACGACCGCCTCGTCACTCAGGACGGCGCCCTGGGCGAGCGGGCTCCAGGCCTCGGTGGCGATGCCGTGGCGGGCGTGGAGGTCGCGCAGTTCCCGCTGCTGGAGACCGGGGTGCAGCTCGATCTGGTTGACGGCGGGGACGACCGAGGCGCTCTTCAGCAGGCGCTCCAGGTGGGCGGGCTGGAAGTTGGAGACGCCGATGGCGCGGGTGCGTCCGTCCGCGAGCAGCTTCTCCAGGGCGCGCCACGTGTCGGAGTAGAGGTCGCGGGCCGGGGTCGGCCAGTGGATCAGGTAGAGGTCGACGTGGTCGAGCCCGAGCTTGTCGAGGGAGGCGTCGAAAGCGGCCAGCGCGGAGTCGTGGCCCTGGTCGGCGTTCCACAGCTTGGTGGTGATGAACAGCTCGTCACGGGCGACGCCGGATTCGGCGAGTGCCCGGCCGACGCCCCGTTCGTTGCCGTAGATCGCGGCGGTGTCGATGCTGCGGTATCCGGCGTCGAGGGCCGTGGCGACGGCGGCGGTGGTCGCCTCGTCGGGGACCTGGAAGACGCCGAAGCCGAGCTGCGGCATGGTGACGCCGTTGTTGAGGGTGATGTTCGGGATGGAGCTCATGATGTTCTCGTTCACTTCCGGGGGGACACGCGTGCAACAGCGCCTTACAAGCGATAACAATAATTGCATGCGCGGGCTATTGCAAACGCACCATGATGGCGTGCGCCTAATGCCGCGTGGCTCCCCCGGGGCGCGGGTCCCCTCGCCCATAGGCTCCTCAGCCCAGCAGCAGGGACCTCGGCTGGGCGGAGAGCGCCTGGTCGAGGACGAGGGAGGCCGCTCCGACAGCGGCAACGTTCTCGCCCAGGGTGGTCGAGGCGACGGTGGTGGCGTGGGCCGCCCTGACGAACGGGGACCTGGCCACCATCGGCTCGATGGTGGCCAGGAGGCGCTCACCCAGTACGTGCCAGGTAGGTCCGCCGAAGACGATGCTGTCGACGTCCAGGAGCGTCGCCGCCGCGCACACCCCCCGGCCGACGCGCAGCCCCAGCCGCTCGATAATGCCGTCCGCCTGGGCGTCCCCCTCTGCGGCGAGCTGCCCGAGGCGCTCCAGGCCGCTCTGGGCATCGGCCGGATCGAGCACGGTGTACTCGCCACCGAGCACGCCGAGGGCGATGGCCTCGTCGACCAGGGTCCGCGTCGAGCAGGCGGCGCCGAGCCCGCCCACCTCGCCCGCGTTCCCGGAGACGCCGCGCAGCACGGTGTCGTCCACCACGAGCCCCATGCCGGAACCCGTACCGAGGTAGAAGAAGAGCAGGTTGCGGCTGGCGGTGGCCGCCCCCGCCCAGCGTTCGGCCACGACGGCTGCCGTGACGTCCTTGTCGAGCAGGGCCGGGAACCCGGTCGCCTCGCTGAGCCGGTCGCGCAGCGGATAGCGGCCCCAGCCATGCAGTTCGGGCGGTTCCACCACCCACCCCGCGGTGACGTCGATGGGGCCCGGCGCGGCGATGCCGAGGCCGAGGATCCGTCCGTCGTCGATCCCGGACTCCGCCACGATCCCGGACACGGACGCGGCCATGTCCGCGACGGTGCCGTCGGTGTCGCCGCCGCTGGGGGTACGCCGGCTGCGCTGGGCCACGACCGTCCCGAGCAGGTCAACCAGAACGCAGGTGATCACTGCGGGGTCGAGATGGACGCCCACCGCGTACCGGGAGGTGGGGACGATCTCCAGCAGGGTGCGAGGCTTTCCGCTGCCGGTGTTGTGCTTGCCCGACTCACGGGCGACGCCCCGGTCGAGCAGCCGTCGGGTGATGTTTGAGACGGTCTGCGCGGACAGGCCGGTGGCCTGCGCGAGCTCCACCCGGCTCAGGCCGCCGCGCTGCCGGCGGATGGCGTCGAGGATCACGGACTCGTTGAAGTCCCCCATCCGCGGCAGGTTGGTGCCACGCCGGATGGCGCCCTTCTCCGTGCTCGTCGTCTTGGTCGTCAACGCGCCTCTCCCAGCCTCGGCGGGCGGAGGCGGCGAAATCGCCGCCTCGCCTGCGACGGCAACAGAATCGATGGAATGGTACGACGCGGGTGGGACAGTGCGCCGGGGGTGAACATGTCCCGCGGCACAACCGTCCCTCTCTCCGGGTGGCCACAGTTCGAGGCGGGCAGCGTCCCAGCTGGTGTTCTCGTGGGTGGGCCGCTGCACATGGCCGAACTGGATCTCCGCGCTCTCGCGTTCCGCATGCACGTCCAGCGGCCAGGCGGCCTTCAGCACCGGGTCGCGCTCCTGCCAGTCGATGTCGTTGCGGACGGTCACCTGGCGGCTCTCGGCGGCGAGGTCGACGTCCCGGGCGGCACGTGGTCAAGCGGCGGGCAGACGCAGGGTGACCAGTTGGAACGGCCGCAGCGCGAGCGCCACACCGCCGGCGTCCTCCGCAGGCCTTTCGGCGTCCGGCAGCGGGCGCTCCAGGAGATCGGCCGGAACGGCCCGCGCGGTGGCGAAGCCGTCGACGCGCACGGTGGCGCGGGCCCGGCCGCCGTGTGCCTCGTAGAGGCGTACGACCAGGTCACCGCTGCGGTCGTCGGCCAGTTTCACCGCGCTGACCACGAGGGCGTCGTTGTCCACCGTCACCAGTGGCGCGACCTCTGCGGCGGTGCCGGTGACCCGGCGCTCCGGCAGGTTGGCCCGGTGGCCCTCGCGGACCGCGTCACCGATCGTCGCGCCCGGCACCAGCGCGTGGTGGAACCGGTGGACGCCCTGGTCGGTCTCGGGGTCGGGGTAGCGGGGCGCGCGCAGCAGCGACGCGCGCACGATCGTGGTCGGGCCGGCGTCGGTCCCGGTCCGCACGGCACGCGTCACGTCGTGGCCGTAGGTCGCGTCGTTCACGATCGCGACGCCCCAGCCCGGCTCGTCGACGTGCACGAAACGATGGTTGCAGGCCTCGAACTTGGCCCATTCCCAGCTCATTTCTGGTGGGTGGGCCGGTATACGTGGCCGGACTGGGTCTCGGAGGCGTACCGGTCGGCCTTCACGTCCAGGGGGAAGGCCAGTTTCAGGAAGCGTTCGGTCTCGTGCCAGTCCACCTCTGTGGCGATGTCGAGCCGCTTGGCGCGGGCCGGGACCGTCAGGACCTGGACGACGCGGGAGTCCCCGAAGGACCGCTCGACGCGCACCGCCGCTCCCTCGACGCCCAGTTCGGTGACGTCGGTGAGGTCACTGCCGACGTTCCGGTAGAAGGCGTCGACGTCCCAGGCGTCCCACTGGTTGGGGAAGTCGGGGTGCAGCTGGAGGAGGTTGGCCGCCTGCCCCGGCGCGATGGCCTCGCGCTCCGCGCCGTGGTCGTACGCGGAGACGACAAGGCCGCGTCCGTCGATCTCGACCCGCAACAGGCCGTTTTCCAGGGCGTATCCGCCGCCGTCGAGCGGTACGGGGACCGCCGACTCATGGTGGGCGGACCGGGGCGAAGCACCGCCGGCGGGTACCGAACCACGACTGTGCGGTGCTGAGTTGAAGGCCAGATCCGTCCCGCCGGACGCGTCCCCGGCGAGCGCGCGTTGCGCCCCGCCGATGATGCTCTCCAGCTCCGCGGCGAGCCGTACGTAGGTCTCGCGCGCCTCGCGGTGCACCCGCGCGGCCTGCACCGTACCGTTCACGTCCTGGAGGTCGACGGCGTCCAGCGCCCGGCCGACCGCCCGCAGGATCTCCCAGCGGCGCGCCCCCTCGACCGGCAGTTCCGCCATCAGCTCGCCGAGGACCTCCAGGTCCATGACCAGGTTCCACACCCTCTCGTCGAACACGGCCAGGTTCATCTCCCCCAGCACGTACTGCGGCGCATCGCCGGCGGTGGCCCTGTAGCCCATCGGCGTCGGCTGGAACGGCACGCCGCTCCCGTCGAGATCGGGGTTGGACGCGGCCTCGATCAGCCAGTCGAACTGCTCGCCGCCCGCCACCGGAGATCCGACGCGGACGTAGGAGTTGCGCGGGTGAAGGCCCTTGACCGGGGTGCCGTCCGGCAGGTGGACGAGGTCCTCGCACTGGAAGCCGGGCGTGCGCGGGGTGAAACCGAGGTCGAGCACGGCCTCGACGGCGCGGCCCGCCCAGTCGGCGGGGACCGTCCCGGTGCCCCTGAACCAGCTGGTCCCCCATGGCGTACCCCACGCGGTGCCCGGGGTGATGGGACGGTACGGCGCTGTGAGGCCCTCGGCCATGGGAACGGGCTCGCCCGCCGTGGACCAGATCTCCACGTTCAGGGGGCTGGTGACGGGGTGGACGGCCGGCCGGATGCGTTCCCCTGAGGACGCGGACCAGGCGTGCATCGACCAGGTTCCGGTCGTCGTGCATGAAAGGGGCCTCCTGTTGCTGCGAGCGGGCGCGGGGGCTCGATGCATGGCGCAGAGCTGGGTGTCTTCGAGCGCGGTGGCGCCTGCGGGGTGGCGCTGAGCGAGTGGCGCCGAGGGGGTGTGGTCGGGGGCTCGTCGGCGGGCGATGCCGGTCAGAGGCTGGTGTCCGCCACCGGAGCGGGGCGCTCGCAGGTGGTGGTCACCGGCAGTGCGCGGCCCTCGTCCGCCGCGTCCATGAGGGTGAGCATGACGTCCAGGACATGTGCGGCGAGGTCGGCGGACGCACGGTGCGGGCGGCCGCCACGGAGCGCCTCGACCAGATCCGCCAGTCCCACACCACGCCCCGCGCCCCGATAGCCGGCCGACACGGGCAGCGTTTCCCAGCCGTCGCCGCGGTGGATCTCGACAGGGCCGTCGAAGTTGTTCGGGTCGGGCACGGACAGCGAGGCGCCGGTTCCGTGCACCTCGATGCGTGGCAGCCGTGCGGCGCGCACGTCGAAGCTCATCAGCAGCGTGGACAGGGCCCCGTCGGCGTGCTCCAGGACGCCCGTGACGTGGGTGTCCACCTCGACCGGGAAGGTCTGCCCCGCGCGGGGCCCGCTGCCGATGGACCGCTCGGCGCGGGGCCGGGAGGACGCACCGGTCACCCTGCGCACGGGGCCGAGCAGGTGGACCAGAGCCGACAGGTAGTAGGGGCCCATGTCGAGCAGCGGGCCTCCTCCGGGCCTGTAGTAGAACTCAGGATCCGGGTGCCACTTCTCGTGGCCCGCAGTCGTCATGAAGGCGGTGGCCGCGACCGGCCGGCCGATCAGGCCGTCGTCAACGGCCTTGCGCGCGGTCTGCGTTCCGGTGCCGAGGACGGTGTCGGGGGCGCAGCAGAGCCGCAGTCCGGCCGCGCGCGCCGCGGCGAGGACGGCGTCGGCCTCCTTGCGGTCGGCGGCGAGGGGCTTCTCGCCGTACACATGCCTGCCCGCGGCGAGTGCCGTCAGAGCGACGTCCGCGTGCGCGGCCGGGACGGTGAGGTTGAGAACGGCGTCCACGTCGTCGCGGGCGACCAGGCCGGCGACGGTGGGCGCGACGGAAACCCCGTCACCGGCCTGCTCCGCGACGGCCCGCGCGCGGGCCGCGTCGAGGTCGGTGACGGCCGTGAGCCGCACGGACGTCAGCCGCTCCAGCGTGGACAGATAGGCGCCGCTGATCTTTCCCGCGCCCACGATGCCGATGTTCAAGGGCTTCAGCGGCTCGCCCACAGCAGTCCCCTTTCGGTCAGCGTGCGGACCTGAGGCACGTCGAAGTCGTCTGGCTTGTGCCCGATGGTCGAGACGAAGACGCGGCCGGCGCCCCATGTCCTGGTCCACACGGCGGGCATCACAGCGGGCCCGTCGTGCGGTTCGGCGGCCGGGAAGGTGGTGGTGGCCAGGACCTCGATACGCGGGTCGGTGAGGACCCAGTACTGCTCGGTGTGCACGGAGAAGTCTTCGAGGCCCGCGATGACCGGATGGTCTGCGTGCTCGGGCAGGAAGTTGTACGTGTGATCGTGGAAGCCCGGCGGGTGCATCACGAACTTGCCGCCGGTCAGCAGGTGGTAGCCGTGGTCGTGGAAGCAGTCGACGATGCCACCGTGCCAGCCGGCGAGACCTGTTCCCGCTCGTACGGCCGCGGCCAGGTTCTCGCGCTGCCCGGGGGTGATGGTACCCATCGTCCAGCAGTGCACGATGAGGTCGGTGCCGGCGAGCTTCTCCGCGTCCTCGTACACCGCGAGGTCCTCGGAGGTCTCGACGGTGAACCCCTGCTCCTTGAGGAACGGGAGGAATCCGTCGCTGATCGTCACGGGCTGGTGCCCGTTCCAGCCGCCGCGGACGACGAGCGCCCGCCTGGTGTCGGTGGTCAAGGTGATCGCACGCTCCCATCGGCGCCGCACGTGCGGGGTGCGGCGGTAGGGGTCTGGGCCAGCTCGGCCGACTGACCGGGGTGAAGAGAGGGTTTGCCGCTGTTCAGGCCGGTCTCTGGCTGGGTGCGATAAGAACGTACGAACGGTGAAGACACTTTGTCAATACGCTTTACGAAGCACGTCGGAGAGGCTTCGCGCCGCCGCACGGCTGCCTTGATTCCGTGGCGCGTCAGGGCCGCGCCGCAGCAGGCCCGGCGGCCCGTGACCGGCATGCCGTCACGGGCCGGGGCGCCTCGGCCTGGCGCGGTGTCAGTCGGTGATGTGGAACGTGGCCAGGGAGTCGTTCCGCAGCGCCACTTGGCCCGGACGGAGATGCGTCACCGTGTTGTCCGCGAAGGTTTCGGAGCCGGGCGCTCTTCGGGGAACCGATCCGGACCCCGTGCCGGACGCTGTTCCACCCACCCCCGCCGATCAGGACGTTGCCGCTGATCGTGGCGGACTCAGGGGGGTGTCCGGTATCCCCGAACACGCCGATGTCCAGGGCGCTGTTCGAGGACACACTGTAGGGCGCGTGCAGCGCCGCTCGTGCTCCTCGGCGCCTACTGGGGCACGATGAAATTCGTCATGGTGCCGGTCGGCCGGCAAGGCGGGTGGGCCATCGACTCAGTGGCCGTCGAGCTGAACCGATCCGGTCATCAGGTCGAGGCGGTGACCCTGGCGGGGCTGGATCCGGACGGCCCGGCCGATACGGACCGTCCGCCGAACTCGACACCCATATGGACCAGGTAGCAGAGCTCATCGACCACAGTGACGGAACACCGCTGGCACTGTGCGGGCACAGCTACGGCGAGGTAGTGATCGCCGGTGTCGCGGACAGGCTCGGCGCCCGCCTCGACCACCTCGTCTTCATCGACGCCTACGTTCCGGCCGGCCCGGGGACTGCCACCGGCCGGCGCGAGACCATGACCCGGATGCCGGGCCGCCGAGCCAAGGGAATGCTCGGAAGGCCCGGCTCCGGCCCGGCCAACCGGCAGGGCCGGAACGGCGTTCGGTGACAGGGAATCGACCCGCTACGCCTTGCGGGCTACAGCGCACCACATGGGCAGGGTGTCGTCCGGGACGTCCGACGGGCCCGGACGCCAGCGGGTCAGCGTGACGAGCCCCGGCTCCAGGATCTCCAGGCCGTCGCAGAATCGCCGCACCTCGGCGTGGGTGCGGGGAGTGGCCGAGGCGTGGCTGGCGGCGCGCTCGTTGTAGATCCGCATGGACTCGGCGACCTCGGGCGCGGTGACGTCAGCGGCCGGGTGCGACAGCACCAGGTGACTGCCGGGGGCCAGCCGGTCCAGCAGCCGGCGGGTGATGTCCCAGGGGTCCTCGGTGTCCTTGATGTACTGAAGGATCGCCACGAGCATGAGGCCGACCGGCTGGTCGAGGTCCAGGTTCCGGGCGGCCGCTTCGAGGATGGCGTCCACGTCGCGCACATCGGCCTGCACGTAGTCGGTCTGCCCCTGGGGGCCGCTGACCAGGAGCGCCCGCGCGTGGGTGAGCACGATCGGGTCGTTGTCGACGTAGACGACACGCGATTCGGGGGCTGCCTGCTGCGCTACCTCGTGGGTGTTCGCCGCGGCGGGAATTCCCGTGCCGACATCGAGGAACTGACGGACCCCGATACCCGTGAGGTGACGTACAGCGCGGCCGAGGAAGGCGCGGTTGGCCCGGACCGACGGCACGATCGTCGGGTTGGCCTGGGCGGCGAGCTCTGCCGCCTCCTGATCCACGACGTAGTGGTCCTTCCCGCCCAGCCAGACGTTGTACACGCGGGCGGGATGCGCGCTCGTGGGATGCGGTGCGGAAAGCGTGTTCTCATTCATTGTTCTGTCCCCTCGTGCGGCCGCCACAGCCAGCTCGAACTCAAGTACGGACACGGTACATCCGTGATTCACCTCACTGCCCATCGGCCCATGTCACCTGGTTCCGGGTCGGGTCGGCCCGGGAATTCGGCTGCTCGGGTCCGCTCATGAGCCGCTTCGCCACTCGTACCGGTACTTCAGTGAGTCCGCCTCCGCCTGTTCGACGTCGGTGATCGTCAACTCCGGCATCCGCAGCTGGGCCGGCGTCACCTCGGCAGAGGCCGGCCGGGCGTCCGCCGGCAGCCACTGCTCCGGCTTCCACGCGGCGCTGCGCAGCAGTGACTTCGGGCAGTGCGGGTAGACCTCCTCGATCCCCAGCACCAGCGCACTGGCCGGCGGCTCTCCCACGGCGGTCCAGGACGGCGACGAACCCGGCCGGGCCGCCGCGCGGCGATACGTCGCAGTTACCCTCTGCGTCCGCGCCGGCGATCAGGACCAGCGAGGCACAGCCATAAATTGCTGGGTCTTGTAGGTCAGTTCGGTCATCTGCTTGCGCACGGCCGCCTCGCTGGGAAGTGCGTAGGCCCGGCGCAGCGCCTTCTGGTCCGGTACGGCGTCGAGACGGAGCGAGTCGAAGGCGCTGACGGCAAGGGGTGGCGTCATGTCCCCGACCGTAACGATCCGGCCTGTGGCCGGTCTTGGCCGGTAGGGGCGCGGGAGGGAGCCGGGGCGGACATCCTCGGCCGGCCCTCGGTCCGGCCTCCGCGATGGCCTCTGTCCGGCCACCGGCCGGAGCTTCATCGCCGCTGAGCGACGTTCACGCCGGATCACATCGGTGAGCGGCAGCAAATTCCGGGCCTCGCGCGAGCAAACACAACGGTCATTGCATGTGCTGCCGTACAGGTTGTACTTTGCTCGCGAAAGTGAACTGACTTCCCGGATGAACGGGTTGAGGTCTTCGCTCCGTCACCCTCCGACGGTGTACGCGCACCGGTCAGAAGAAGGAAGAACGTGCCTACCAAGACGCTGTTGATCACCACCGCCGACGGCCGGGCCGATGCGCTCGCCGCCTTCCCCGACAGTGACGAGCGGCACCCGGGGGTACTGCTGTACCCGGACGCCTTCGGCGTGCGGCCGGTGCTGGAGGAGATGGCCCGAGAACTGGCCGGGCACGGTTACTACGTGCTCGTCCCCAACATCTTCTACCGACACGGCCCGGCACCGGTGATCGAGCTTCCCGAGCACATCAGCGCCGAGAACCGATCTGCGGTCTTCGCCCAGGTGATGCCCTTGATCAAGGCGCACACGAGCGAACGCGCCCTGCGCGACGCCGAGGCCTACCTCGGGTTCCTCACCGGACGGCCCGAGGTCAGCGCCGGACCGGTCGCCGCGATCGGCTACTGCATGGGCGGGGCCCTGGCGATGCGCACCGCAGCCGCACACCCCGACCAGGTGGCGGCCGTCGCCGGATTCCACCCCAGCGCCCTGGTCACCGACGCGCCCGACAGCCCGCACCACGGCTTCCCCGGGGTCTCCGCCCAGGTACACCTCGGCCTCGCCGAGGGGGACATGACGCCGGAATCCCTCAGCGAGCTCAACCAGACCCTGGACACCGCAGGCGTCGGCCACACCTGCGAGGTCTACCCAGGCACCGCCCATGGCTTCACCATGTCCGACACCGACGCGTTCAG
Source organism: Streptomyces sp. AW19M42 (assembly GCA_000470535.1). GTDB lineage: Bacteria > Actinomycetota > Actinomycetes > Streptomycetales > Streptomycetaceae > Streptomyces. The sequence goes on along the minus strand of CBRG010000192.1, from coordinate 9,367 downwards.
CGCCTCCGGGCTGCAGCGCCACTGGGACCGCCTGCTGCCCCTTCTCGACCGGGCGCTCACCGGCCGCTGAGGCTCCGGCCCGCACCTGCGCGCTACCAGCTGACGGTCCGGCCCTCGCAGGTTGGGAACTGCAGTCCGCCCCTTGTCGTCTGGGCCTCGATCGTATCGACCTCGCCGCGGGTGCTCTGGTCGGTCGTCGGACGCGCTGCGGGGCCGCCCAGGTCGGTCCTCACCCAGCCGGGGCCCTCAGCAGCAGGGTGCGCGGGTCGTCGGCGTGCCGTGCGGCGAAGCTCCACGCCAGCTGGTTCAGCGCGGATTCGCTCGCCCGGTAGACCTCGAAGCCGCCCTTGTCGTTGTTGGTGACGCTCACCCGGCCCCAGGACATCACCGCGATCGTGCCGTTCGGGGTGCCGGGAGTCGACGGTCTCCACGACCAGGCGGCGACCGCAGGAGTCGGCCAGGTCATACAGATCGGTCCGCTCGGTGCTCCGCACCGTCGCGGTCACCCGCCGCCCCGGGCCAGGTGGCAATCGCCCCCGTGCCGGCGATCCCCTTCTCCCTGTGCACGCGACTGCATGTACACGCGGCAGGATCGGGCCCAATGTGTCCGGAGGCCGTGCCGCCTGCCGAGACACCTACGTCACCGCACGTCAGGAGACCCCACCCCCATGCGCGACAGAAACGACCTGCTGGTCATCGGTGAATGCGTCGCCGACATCGTCCGGCTGCCGGACGCGGCCGACCAGGTCCACCCGGGAGGCAGCCCGGCCAACGTCGCGTACGGCCTGGCCAGGCTCGGACACGACGTCACGCTGCTGACCCAGCTCGGGCCGGACGCTCACGGGCGGCGGATCCGCGACCATCTGACCGGTGCCGGGGTCGAGGTCCGCACGGACGGTGCCACGGGCCCGACTCCGTCCGCCGCCGTCACCCTGGACGGTGCCGGGCGGGCCGCGTACACCTTCGAGATCACCTGGACGCTGGGCCCGGTCTCCTTGGAGCGGCTGCCCCGGCACGTCCACATCGGGTCGATCGCGGCTGTGATGGAACCGGGTGCTTCCGCGGTCGTCGCCGCCGTCGAGTCGCTGCGGACGGCAGCGACGGTCAGTTACGACCCCAATGTGCGGCCGGAGCTGATGGGGGATCACGAGACCGCCGTGCGCGAGGTCGAGCGCTGTGTCGCGCTCAGTGATGTGGTCAAGGGGAGTGACGAGGATCTGGAATGGCTGTACCCGGGTCAGGAGCCGGGGCGGGTCGCCGAGCGGTGGCTCGCCGCCGGGCCGGCCGTCGTGCTGGTCACCCGGGGCGGCGACGGGGCCCTGGCGGTCCTGCCCGACGGCCGTGTGTCGGTCGGCGCGCCGCCCGTCGATGTCGCGGACACGGTGGGGGCCGGGGACGCCTTCATGTCGGGCACTCTCCACGCACTCGCCGCGCATGGGCTGCTCGGCGCGGAGGGGCGGGAGCGGCTCCGCTCGGTGGACCGGGCCACCGTCACCGACATCCTGCGCCACGCGGCGGCCTCGGCGGCCGTGACCGTCGCGAGGGCCGGTGCCAACCCGCCCGACGGGCCGGAACTCGCCGTGGCACTCGGCCGGACCGGCCGCTGACGCCGGGACCGGCGCGGCCGCACTCGGCAGGGCGGTGCGTGACGCCGCCCTGCGCGTCGGCAAGCGAATCGGTGATCCGTACTGGCTGCGGTTCGCCGCGACGGACAGCTGACGGCACCTCGGAGCCGTCGGACCGCCTCGGGACGGCGGATGATGGACTGGTGCCATGACGACACTGCTGCCCCGGTTCCTCAAGGCGCTGGAACGTTTCCACGCCGCCCACCCGTGGGACCACAACGCCCGGTACCACCGTTGGATCATGCGGCAGCTCCCGAAGCGCTTCGGCACCGCCCTCGACATCGGTTCGGGCAGCGGGGACCTGGCCCGGTTGCTGGGCACGCGCGCCGGCTCGGTGCGGGGTCTGGACGCCGACCCCGCGATCGTCGCTCGGGCACGCGCACTCACCGCGCCGGCCGCGCCCGTCGCATTCACCGTCGGAGACGCGCTCGCTGACATACCGTCCGGTTCCTACAACGTGATCACATGTGTCGCCGCCCTCCACCATCTGCCGTTCTCCGACGCCCTCGGTGTGTTTCGACGGCACCTGGCACCGGGCGGGACGCTGGTCGTCGTGGGGCTGGCCCGCGCGCAGTCGACCGGTGACCGGCTCCTCGGCGCGGTTGCTGTTCCGCTGAACGTCGCCATGGCCTGGATCAAGAACCGCGGGCGCCGGTCGGCACGGTCGGCGTCGATGACCGCTCCCGTCCGGCCCGCGGTGATGAGCTTCGCCGACATCGTGCGTGAGGCCCGGCAGGTGCTGCCGGGTGCCCGGCTCCGGCGCAGGGTCTTCTGGCGGTACACCCTGGTCTGGCACCAGAACTGACTGGACCCGCAGGCGCGTTGCGACGACGGCGGCGGGCCCGCGGACCGGAGGTCGCGCCGCGTCCTTCGGTGCACCGCCGGTAGGCTGCCCGGGTTCCAGACTTCCCCGATGAACGGATCGTCCTCATGAACGTCGTGTTCACCGGCCTCGTGATCGAGTGGCGCGGGCCTTCACCGTTCTACTTCGTCACCGTGCCCGAGGACCGGGCCGCAGACGTCCAGGAGGTGGCCGCGATGGCGACGTACGGCTGGGGGGTGGTCCCCGTCGAGGCCCGCATCGGTGAACTCGCCTTCACCACATCACTGTTCCCCAGGGACGGCGGCTACCTGCTCCCGCTGAAGAGCGCGGTACGCAAGCCGCTGGGTCTCTCGGCAGGTGACGGGGCGACCGTGACGATGACCGTTCGTCTCTAGGGGCCCGAGGGGTGCGGCGCCGGGGCATCGGGGTGTACGGCGCCGGCGTCCCCCGTCACACGCGTGCCGGGGTGCCACAACGAACAGACGAAGGCGAGCACGAGAGCGCCCGCCATGGAGTAGAACACCCACTGGTTCGCCTCGGCGAAGTCCAGCCGGACCGACTGCATCGACTCCCGGGTGAGCTCGGCGGCCCTGCCGTGTCCCGTGGGCTGTCGCGCGTCCGCGTTCCCGGTGACGGCTTCGGCGATGTGCCGGGCGGCGGTGTGAGCGGGCCCGGACGGCACGCCCTGCGTCCGCAGCGTCTCACCGACGCGGTTCACCGTGACATGCGTCAGCACCGTGCCGAACACCGCGAGACCGATGCTGGCGGCGAAGTTGCGGACCGTCTGCGTGATGCCGGTGACCTCGCCGTACGAGGCGCCGATCGACCGGTTGACGGCGTCGGTCGAGGCGGGGGCGAGCAGGAAGCCGATGCCCGCGCCCGCGAGCGCCGCGTACGGCCACTGGTCGTGCATCGAGAGCGTCGTCAGTTTGGCGGCCCAGAGCGCGAAGCCGACCGCGCCGAGCGCGGCACCGATCTTCAGCGCCGGGCGGGCGCCGCGCTTGTCCAGGATGCGGCCGCCCCACTGGGAGGCGAGGGCGAACCCCACGAAGAAGTAGAGGAGGTAGAGCGCCGCCTGGTTGGGCGAGGCGCTCAGGGAGACCTGGGCGTAGACCGAGGCGAAGAAGAGCACCGGCACGAAGGCCGTCATGGCGAAGAAGAGCACGAGCATGTCGACGGAGAACGCCCGGTCCCGGAAGACCTGGAGTCTGACGAGCGGGTGCCTCCGGCGCAGTTCGAAGCGGCAGAAGAAGACCAGGACCACGAGCCCCACCACGATGCAGGTCCAGGTCGACCAGGTGTCCCAGCCCCAGGACACGGACTGCTGGAGGCCCAGCACGGTGAGCCCCATGCCGACCGCCATCAGCACGGTGCCCGGCACGTCCAGCGGTTCCCGGTTCGAGCTCTCGGGGATGTGTGCGAGCAGCGCCAGGACGATGGCGACCACGGCGACGGGGACGTTGATCCAGAAGATGGCACGCCAGGTCCATTCGGTGAGCCAGCCGCCCAGCAGCGGGCCGATGGCCGTGAGCCCGCCCGAGACGCCGAAGAACAGCGCCAGCGCGCGCCCGCGCCGCTCCACCGGGAACACCGCGATGACCACGGCGAGCGCCGCCGGGAACATCAGGGCCGCGCCGAAGCCCTGGATCGCCCGGAACCCGATCAGCCACGCCTGGGCGTAGTCCCCCGTCGGCACGGCGCCGCAGAGGGCCGAGGCGATGACGAAGACGAGTGTGCCGACGAGCATGACGCGGCGGTGGCCATAGATGTCGGACAGCCGGCCGCCGAGCGCGAAGAACGCGGCGAGCGTGAGCAGGTAGGCGTTGACGACCCACTGCATCTGCGAGGAGGTGAGACCCAGTTCGTGAATGATGTCGGGTGCGGCGATCGCCACGATGGTCTGGTCGATGAACGTCATCGACACGGCGAACATCATCGCGGCCAGTGCCAGCGTCTGGTTCGGCGGCCCGCTCGCACCGGCCTTCGCGGGCTGGTCCGGACCCTGCGCCCGGGGCGCCGAGTTGCTCATGGCCTCATGTTCTCCGCGCACACCGCCGGGCGCACGCCGGGCGGACCAGGAGGAGGAACAAGGGCCTGTCCGACGGATCGGGGTCGGGAAGGATGCGGTGTCGGCTCCCGGAAGGACCCTTGTCAGTATCCAGAATCCTGGTTACTGTTTGATTCGTGAACGACTTCGACGACCGCTTCCTCACCCGCAACGGCCTCGCCGCGCGGCAGCTCGCCGCCCTGCTCCTCCACCACGAGCCGGACACCCGACTGCCCCGTGTGCGCGACTTCGCGCAGGAGCTGGGCTGCGGAAACGGAACCGTTCAGGCCGCCCTCCACCTACTGGAGGAGGCCGGCGCGATCTCGACGACCGCTCGCGGTCATCTCGGCACGTTCCTCGTCCACTCGGACCGCACCGTCCTGTGGCGGCTGTCCGGCCTGGGAACCCTGCTCGCGGCGATGCCACTCCCCTACTCGCGGCGGTACGAAGGCCTGGCGACCGGGCTGCGCAGCGCGTTCGAGGAGGCGGGCGCACCGTTCGCGATCACGTTCATGCGAGGCGCCGGAGCCCGGACCGCGGCGCTGCTGGAGGGCAAGGTCGACCTGGTCGTCCTGTCCCGGTTCGCCGCCGACCAGCTGATCGCCGAGCACCCGGTGGAGCTGGTGGCCGATCTCGGCCCCGCCACCTACGTCGGCGCGCACGGCATGCTGGTGCGGCACGGGGTGGACCTGGACACGCCCGGACTGCGGGTGGCGGTCGACCACGCTTCGGAGGATCTGCGGATGCTCGTGGAGCGGGTCTTCGCCGGCCGGGAGGACGTCGTGTGGCGGGAGGCGTCGTACATGCAGCTGAGCGATCTGTTCGCGCGGAACGAGGTGGACGCGACCGTCTGGAACCTGGACGAGGCGCGGGACCGGCTCGGGGTCGGCGTCGACGTGCTCCCGCTCGGGGACGAGGTCAACCGGGAGCTGGCACTGCGCAACTCCACCGCCGCGGTGATCGGCCGGTCCGAGGGGGCCAAGGCGCTCGCCGCGGTCCGCGACTCGCTCGATCTGTCGCTGGTGACCCGGCTGCAGAGCGAGGTGCTGCGCGGTGAGCGCGTCCCCTCGTACTGACCAGCGGACCCGGTGACCGGGGTCTCATAACTCCGGGGCGTCGCTCGCCCTCAAAATACAAAATCCTGGTTACTGTTGATTTTAGGAGGATCACCATGGACGACCAGCTGGCACTGCGGATCCAGCTCTTTCGCGAGGGCGGCACGGTCAGGCCGGAGGTGGCCGACTTCGTCACCACCGAACTGACCGCCCTGGAGGCGGAGGGCCGCACGGTCACCGAAGCGACGGCAGGCATGCTCACCAGTCATCTGATGATGGCGCTCGGCCGGATCCTGGACGGCGAGGCGATCGAACAGTTCCTCACCGACGACCAGGTCGCCGCCGAGCTGGCCGGACACCCCGACGCCGTCGCCCGCGCCCGTGCCGTATCGGCCCGTGCCGAACGGGAGCTCGGGGCCGCGCTCCCGGAGTCCGAGGTCAACTTCCTCGGGATGCACCTGGCCGTCCTCGCGCAGCAGCCCCCCTCCTCACCCACGTCCTGACCGGTCACGGCAGAACGTCCCGCCCCTACCCCGCGGCGGAAACCGACGCAGAGAGAAGAACAGCCATGACGAAGATCCTCACCGGTGGAGTCGGCAAGGTCGAGGTCACCGCGGCCATCGGCAAGCTCGGCATCGACTCGCTCGACGTCGTCGCCTCCAGCGACATGGACGCCGCGATGAAGCTCCGGGCCGGCCAGGCCGACTACTACCTGGGCACCTGCCACACGGGCGCCGGCGCCTCGCTGGGCGTGCTCGTCGGCCTCATGGGCAGTGCCGCCTGCCACACCTTCGGGCGCAGTGTTCCGACGGAGGAGCAGGTCACCGCCCTGCTCGCCGAAGGCAAGAAGGTCTTCGGCTTCTCGATGGACCAGATCGACATCATCGCCCCCCTCATGGCGCGCGCCATCGCCGCCCGCGGCTGAACAACAGCCTGTTCCCATCATCCCGGGCACCAAGGAGTGACTCGTGAGCACCACACTCGCCGCCGGCGCCGGCCTCGACTTCACGCTGGCCCAGCAACTGACCGTGATAGCCCTCTGTGCGCTGACGGCCTACATCTCGCACATGGCCCTGGCCGTCTTCAACGACGGGGTACGCCCCTTCATGCTGGACTTCATCCAGGGGCGCACCACCCGTAGCGCGACGACTGCTGTCTCGTTCGGTCTGTCCGCCGGGTTCATCTTCGGACTGGGCGCGCCCATGGCCCTGTCCACGGGTGTGCTGAACCCGTGGCTGGTCTTCCTGCCCACGGACATCCTCGGGATGCTGGCACCGAAGAAGTGGCTCGCCCCCATCCTCGGTGCCGTCTGGGGCGCGGTGGTCGTGTTCGGCCTGAACGGCGCGAACAACGTCGCCCACGACCTGCCGGTCGACTTCCTGACCGCGATGCAGCAGATGTCGACGCCGATCCTCTTCCTCTTCTCGCTGTTCCCGGTGCTCGCCATCACGAAGCAGTTCGGGCGCAAGTGGGGCGGGATCGCGGGCGTCCTCGAACTGGCCCTCGTGGTCATGACCATGAAGCTGTGGCCGAACATGTTCGCCGGAGCGCTGGCCATGGCCGTCGGCGTGCTGATGCTCATCGGCCTCGCGGTCGCCAAGGACGTCCGGCAGCGCCGGGCCGACCGGGCGGCGGGCGTCGAGGAGATCGTCCTGGAGGACGACCCGATGGCGTCGCTGTTCAGCGCCAGCGCGGCCCGCCTGCGCAGGTACCTGCCGCTGTTCATGGTGCTCGGGGCCGGGGTCTGTGTACTCGCCCAGATGCATATATTCGGCGGCGGTGAGGCCACCAGCTTCCTCATCGCGAAGGGGCAGTACTCCGAGGCCGCCCAGGTCGACTTCTACCGGGTGTTCGGTTTCATCCCGCTGATCGCGACCACCGCACTCGCCTCCGGGGCGTACGGCATCGCCGGTTTCACGCTGGTGTACCCGATCGGCTACCTGATGCCGAACCCGTTCCTGGCCGCTGTCGTCGGTGCGCTCGTGTTCGCGGCCGAGGTGCTGGCCCTCTCCTGGATCGGCCGGGTCCTCGGCAAGCTGCCCAGCGTCCGGGACTCGTCGGAACACCTGCGCAGCGCCATCGGTGACACCCTCCAGCTCGCGATCCTCTTCGGTTCGCTGATGGCCGCCAACGCCATGGGCGGCGGACTCGGCATCCTCGTCGTCGGCGGGCTCTACCTGCTGAACGAGGCGATGGGCCGACCCGTCGTGAAGATGGCCGCCGCCCCCGCGGCCGTGATCATCGGCGGCATCCTGCTCAACATCCTGTACTGGCTCGACCTGTTCACCCCGGTCCAGGGCTGACACCCCCGCGACCGGGACCTCTTCACCCCCGCGTCAGGGCCGGCACGCCCGCTGACCGGACCGGGCCCGTACACGAAGAAGGAACCCCCACGATGAACCACCCCGCCCCGCACACCCTGCGCACCGTCACCGGCGAGCTCGCGACCGCTTCGGTACGCGGCCCGGCCCTCGCCCACGAGCACCTGGTCCTCGATCTGGACCAGCGGGGCGACGGTGCGGCCGTCCTCGACCCGCGACGCCACGCGGCGGCCGTGACCGCCGAGCTGAGCGCGCTGCGGCAGGAGTTCGGGCTCTCGCTCGTCGTCGAGCTGACCTGCCGGGGCATGGGACGCGACGTCGGCGCCCTGGCGGCGATCGCCCGGGACGCACGGGTCGCGGTGGTCGCGGCGACCGGCTGGTACTACGAGCCGTTCCACACCCCGGAGATCGACACCGCCGACGTGGAGCAGCTCACCGAGGTCCTGGTCCGCGAGATCGAGGACGGCGTCGGCACGACCGGCATCCGGCCCGGCGTCCTCGGTGAGATCGGCAGCCACGGGGACGTCCCCACGGCTCCCGAGGCCAAGGTGCTGCGGGCCGGCGCACGGGCCGCGCGGGCGACCGGGCTCTCCCTCGCCACCCACGCGCAGCTGGGCCGGGGCGGGCTCGCCCAGCTGGAACTGCTGACCGATGAGGGGCTGCCCGCCCACCGCGTCAGCATCGGTCATCAGGATCTGCTCGACGACCCGGGCGTCCACCGGGAGCTCGCGGCGAGCGGGGCGTACGTCGCCTTCGACACCGTCGGCAAATCGGCCTACCAGAGCGACCGGACCCGGCTGCGGCTGCTGCTGGCCCTGGTGGAGGCCGGGCACGCCGACCGGGCCCTGCTCAGCTGCGACATCTCCCGCCACGGCTACCTGCTGGACGAAGGCGGCCAGGGCTACGGACACCTCTTCCGTGGTTTCCTGCCCGAGCTGCGCGCGGCGGGCGCCGACGACGATCTGATCGACCTGCTGACCCGACGCAATCCGCTGCGCTTCCTGACCGGCGCGAGCGTGGAGGAGAACTGACATGAGCCCCGTACCCCCCGTGCTTCCCGCCACCTTCCCGCTGGCGACCGTGGGTCTGGACGACGCCGTCGCCAGGCAGTTCCGGCTGCTGGAGGCCACCGCCGCCCATTTCGAGGGACAGCAGCTGTTCTCGTCCGACGCGGGCGTCGTCCCCGGTCTCGGCCGGCCGCGCACCACCGCCCGCGTGGAGGCCGTGCTCGCGGACTTCTTCGGCGCCCAGGACGCCGCCTTCGTCCAGGGCGCGGGCACCGGCGCGATCCGGGCCGCCCTCAACGCGGCCGTCCGGGCGGGCGACCCGCTGCTCATCCACCGCGCCCCGGTCTACCGCACCACAGAGGTCACCCTGCGGGGTATCGGCGTGCACACCGTCGAGGCCGACCTCAACGACCCCGCCGCGCTCCGTGAGGCCCTGGAGTCCGGGCGGTTCCGGTGGGCGTACATCCAGCACACCCGGCAGCGGCTCCC
>CBRG010000191.1 GCA_000470535.1 Streptomyces sp. AW19M42 | reverse complement strand
CAGCCGGCCGCACCCGCCTCGCCGCCCCCGACGGCTCCGAAGCCCCCGGCGAAGCCCGCCGCGGCGCCCGCGGGTCCGGTGGCCCGTACCGGCGGCGGCTCCTCCAACCGGGTCCGGGCCAGGCTGGCGCGCCTCGGCGTCCAGCGCTCCAGCCCGTACAACCCGGTGCTGGAACCGCTGCTGCGTACCGTCCGGAGCAACGACTCCAAGATCGAGACCTCCACGCTGCGCCAGATCGAGCGCGCCTACCAGGTCGCGGAGCGCTGGCACCGCGGCCAGAAGCGCAAGAGCGGCGACCCTTACATCACCCACCCCCTCGCCGTCACCACGATCCTGGCCGAGCTGGGTATGGACCCGGCCACCCTGATGGCCGGGCTGCTGCACGACACCGTCGAGGACACCGAGTACGGCCTGGACACCCTGCGCCGTGACTTCGGTGACCAGGTCGCCCTGCTGGTCGACGGCGTCACCAAGCTGGACAAGGTCAAGTTCGGTGAGGCCGCCCAGGCGGAGACCGTGCGCAAGATGGTCGTCGCGATGGCCAAGGACCCCAGGGTGCTGGTCATCAAGCTCGCCGACCGGCTGCACAACATGCGCACCATGCGCTACCTCAAGCGGGAGAAGCAGGAGAAGAAGGCCCGCGAGACGCTGGAGATCTACGCCCCGCTGGCCCACCGCCTGGGCATGAACACCATCAAGTGGGAGCTGGAGGACCTCGCCTTCGCGATCCTCTACCCGAAGATGTACGACGAGATCGTCCGTCTCGTCGCGGAGCGGGCGCCCAAGCGCGACGAATACCTCGCCATAGTGACCGACGAGGTCCAGTCCGACCTGCGCGCCGCCCGCATCAAGGCCACCGTCACCGGCCGGCCGAAGCACTACTACAGCGTCTACCAGAAGATGATCGTGCGAGGCCGGGACTTCGCGGAGATCTACGACCTGGTGGGCATCCGCGTCCTCGTCGACACGGTCCGCGACTGCTACGCGGCGCTCGGCACCGTCCACGCGCGGTGGAATCCGGTCCCCGGCCGGTTCAAGGACTACATCGCGATGCCCAAGTTCAACATGTACCAGTCGCTGCACACCACGGTGATCGGGCCCAGCGGCAAACCCGTCGAGCTGCAGATCCGTACGTTCGACATGCACCGCCGTGCCGAGTACGGCATCGCCGCGCACTGGAAGTACAAGCAGGAGGCCGTGGCGGGCGCCTCCAAGGTGCGCACCGACGTCCCCAGGAACACCGGCCGCGGCCAGGACACCGTCAACGACATGGCGTGGCTGCGCCAGCTCCTGGACTGGCAGAAGGAGACCGAGGACCCCAGCGAGTTCCTGGAGTCCCTGCGCTTCGACCTCTCGCGCAACGAGGTCTTCGTCTTCACGCCCAAGGGCGACGTCATAGCGCTCCCGGCAGGGGCGACACCGGTCGACTTCGCGTACGCCGTCCATACGGAGGTGGGCCACCGGACGATAGGGGCACGGGTCAACGGACGGCTCGTACCGCTTGAGTCCACGCTCGACAACGGCGACCTGGTGGAGGTCTTCACCTCCAAGGCGGCCGGTGCGAGTCCCTCCCGGGACTGGCTCGGGTTCGTCAAGTCGCCCCGGGCACGCAACAAGATCCGCGCCTGGTTCTCCAAGGAGCGCCGCGACGAGGCGATCGAGCAGGGCAAGGACTCCATCGCGCGGGCCATGCGCAAGCAGAACCTGCCGATCCAGCGGATCCTGACCGGTGACTCCCTGGTCACGCTCGCCCACGAGATGCGCTACCCCGACATCTCGTCCCTGTACGCCGCGATCGGTGAGGGACATGTCGCGGCGGCCGGTGTCGTGCAGAAACTGGTGCAGGCCCTCGGCGGCCAGGACGAGGCCAACGAGGACCTCGCGGAGAGCTCGCCGCCCTCGCACGGCCGCAACAAGCGCCGTTCGAACGCCGACCCCGGTGTCGTCGTCAAGGGCGTCGAGGACGTCTGGGTCAAGCTGGCCCGCTGCTGCACCCCCGTCCCCGGTGACCCGATCATCGGCTTCGTGACCAGGGGCAGCGGAGTCTCCGTCCACCGTGCGGACTGCGTCAACGTCGACTCGCTCTCGCAGGAGCCGGAGCGGATCCTCGAGGTCGAATGGGCGCCCACCCAGTCCTCGGTGTTCCTCGTCGCCATCCAGGTCGAGGCACTGGACCGCTCCAGGCTGCTCTCCGACGTCACCCGGATCCTTTCCGACCAGCACGTCAACATCCTGTCGGCGGCCGTGCAGACCTCCCGCGACCGGGTGGCCACCTCGCGCTTCACCTTCGAGATGGGCGACCCGAAGCACCTCGGCCACGTCCTGAAGGCCGTACGCGGCGTCGAGGGCGTCTACGACGTCTACCGGGTGACCTCGGCCCGCCGACCCTGACCGGGGCCGTCCGACGGGCCGTGCAGCCCCTCGTGCGACCACCCGGTGCACCACGTGGAAGGGCCCCTCCGCCACCGGCGGAGGGGCCCTTCACGACGGAACCGGCGGACCCGGTCTCAGCCGCCGAACTCCTCAAGACCCTTCAGGGCCTGATCCAGGAGTGCCTGCCGGCCCTCCAGCTCACGTGCGAGCTTGTCCGCACGGGCGTTGTTGCCCGAGGCGCGCGCCGTGTCGATCTGGGTGCGCAGCTTGTCCACGGCCGACTGGAGCTGTCCGGTCAGACCCGCGGCACGGGCACGTGCCTCGGGGTTCGTCCGGCGCCACTCCGACTCCTCGGACTCCTGGAGCGCCCGCTCCACCGTGTGCATCCGCGCCTCGATCCTGGGGCGGGCGTCACGCGGCACGTGGCCGATGGCCTCCCAGCGCTCGTTGATGGCCCGGAACGCCGCCCTGGACGCCTTCAGGTCCTTCACCGGCAGCAGCTTCTCGGCCTCGACCGCGAGCTCCTCCTTGAGCTTGAGGTTCTCGCCCTGCTCCGCGTCCCGCTCCGCGAACACCTCACTGCGGGCGGCGAAGAAAACGTCCTGGGCACCGCGGAAACGGTTCCACAGATCGTCCTCGGCCTCGCGCTGGGCGCGGCCGGCGGCCTTCCACTCCGTCATCAGGTCGCGGTAGCGGGCGGCCGTCGTGCCCCAGTCCGAGGAACGGGACAGCGACTCGGCCTCGACGACCAGCTTCTCCTTGGCCTTGCGGGCCTCCTCGCGCTGGGCGTCCAGCGAGGCGAAATGGGCCTTGCGACGCTTGGAGAACGCCGAGCGCGCGTGGGAGAAGCGGTGCCACAGCTCGTCGTCCGACTTGCGGTCGAGCCTCGGCAGGCCCTTCCACGTGTCGACGAGCGCACGGAGCCGCTCGCCCGCGGAGCGCCACTGTTCGCTCTGCGCCAGCTCCTCGGCCTCGACGACCAGCGCCTCCTTGGCGAGCTTCGCCTCGTCGGTCTGCTTCGCCTTCTGGGCCTTGCGCTCCTCCCGCCGCGAGTCGACCGTCGCCACCAGGGCGTCCAGCCGCTTGCGCAGCGCGTCCAGGTCCCCGACGGCGTGATGCTCGTCGACCTGCGCACGCAGATGCTCGATGGCGGTCGTCGCGTCCTTCGCGGACAGATCGGTGGTCTTCACCCGCCGCTCCAGGAGGCCGATCTCGACCACAATGCCCTCGTACTTGCGCTCGAAGTAGGCCAGGGCCTCCGCCGGAGAACCGGCCTGCCACGATCCGACGACCTGCTCGCCGTCGGCGGTACGCACGTACACGGTGCCTGTCTCATCGACACGGCCCCACGGGTCGCTGCTCACAGCGCCTCCTCCACCTGATGCCCGCGAGAGGGTTCACCCCCCTGGCATCGTCCACAGTTTCCTGGGGCGGGCAGCGCCCGCCCTGCACAACGCCAATCTAGGCGACGGGCCACCCGGCTGTCCGCACTCCGCGCGGCCGAAATTATCCGGCGCGCGCCCGGTGCCGCGGCGCGGATCGTGCCGGGGCCCGCCGTGCTCACGCCTTGTCGACGGCCGCCTTCGAGATGTTCACGGCCTTCTTCGGCGCACCGTCGGCGGCGCCGCCGGTGACCCCTGCCTTGCCGATGGCCTCGACGGCCTTCAGCGACGCCTTGTCCATCGTGCCGAACGGCGTGTAAGTGGGCGGCAGTTTGGTGTCCTTGTAGACCAGGAAGAACTGGCTGCCGCCGGTGTGCGGCTGGCCCGTGTTGGCCATCGCCACCGTGCCCGCCGGGTAGGTCACCGCACTGTCCTTGCCCGGCTTGCCCAGCGCGGTGAGGTTCTCGTCCGGGATCGTGTAGCCCGGACCGCCGGTGCCGTCGCCCTTGGGGTCACCGCACTGGAGGACGAAAATACCCTGCGTGGTCAGTCGGTGGCACTTGGTGCCGTCGAAGAAGCCCTTGTCCGCCAGCGACTTGAAGGAGTTCGTGGTGTGCGGGGTCTTCGCCGCGTCCATCGTGAACGCGATGTCGCCCTGGCCGGTCTTGAGGGAGAGCGTGTACTTCGCCTTCTTGTCGATCTTCATCGCCGGCTCGGGCGTGCTCTTCTCGCTCGCCGAGGGGGACGCCGACGGGCTGGCGCTCGCCGCCGCGTCGGTCTTGTCCTTCTTGCCGTCGTCGCCGGTGGCGAAGTACGTGATGCCGCCTATGACGGCCACCGCGGCCACCGCGGAAGTGATGATGACCGCCAGCCGCCGGGTCCGGTGACGGGCCTCCTCCCGGCGCTGCTGCTGCCGCTCGAACTTCTCCCTGGCGAGCTGCCGCCGCCGCTGATCGCTGCTGACCACCGGGTGATCTCCTTGTACGTCGTGTGATCGGGCCTGAGTTGCCCCGTACCGTATATGGGTTAGCTGTGGAATGAGGAGCGCCGGTAGGCTCTGAACTGCCGCGACCTCGCAGCCGCCACCCCTCGTCGGACGACCATTAAGGACGATCGTGCTCATTGCCGGGTTCCCAGCCGGGGCCTGGGGGACCAACTGTTACCTGGTCGCCCCCGCCGCGGGTGAGGAGTGCGTGATCATCGACCCGGGCCACCAGGCCGCGTCCGGGGTCGAGGAAGCACTGCGCAAGCATCGGCTGAAGCCCGTCGCCGTCGTACTCACCCACGGCCACATCGACCACGTCGCCTCGGTCGTCCCGGTGTGCGGCGCTCACGATGTCCCCGCCTGGATCCACCCGGAGGACCGTTACATGATGAGCGACCCGGAGAAGGCCCTCGGCCGCTCCATCGGGATGCCGCTCATGGGCGAGCTGACGTTGGGGGAGCCGGACGACGTCAAGGAGCTGAGCGACGGCACGCGGCTGACGCTGGCCGGTCTGGAGTTCGGTGTCTCGCATGCGCCCGGCCATACCAAGGGGTCGGTGACGTTCAGGATGCCCGAGGCCGCGGATGTTCCGCAGGTTCTCTTCTCGGGCGACCTGCTCTTCGCCGGCTCCGTCGGACGCACCGACCTGCCCGGCGGCGACCACGCCGAGCTGCTTGAGTCGCTGGCCCGTGTGTGCCTGCCGCTCGACGACTCGACCGTGGTGCTGTCCGGCCACGGCCCCCAGACGACCATCGGCCGCGAGCGCGCCACCAATCCGTATCTGCACGGTATGGACGCGCCCCGACGAGGAATGTGACGAGAGCGAAATCGTGAGCACCTTCAAGGCCCCCAAGGGCACGTACGACCTGACCCCGCCCGACTCCGCGAAGTACCTCGCGGTGCGTGAGGCGATCTCCGCACCGCTGAAGAACTCCGGCTACGGCTACATCGAGACCCCCGGCTTCGAGGACGTGGCCCTCTTCTCCCGCGGCGTCGGTGAGTCCACCGACATCGTGAGCAAGGAGATGTACACCCTCACCACCAAGGGCGGCTCCCAGCTGGCACTGCGACCCGAGGGCACCGCCTCCGTGCTGCGCGCCGCGCTGGAGGCCAACCTCCACAAGCTCGGCAACCTGCCGGTGAAGCTCTGGTACTCCGGCTCCTACTACCGATACGAGCGCCCGCAGAAGGGCCGTTACCGCCACTTCTCGCAGGTCGGCGCCGAGGCCATCGGAGCGGAGGACCCGGCGCTGGACGCCGAGCTGATCATCCTGGCCGACCAGGCGTACCGCACCCTGGGCCTGCGCGAGTTCCGCATCCTGCTGAACTCGCTGGGCGACAAGGAGTGCCGGCCCGTCTACCGCGACGCGCTCCAGGGCTTCCTGCGCGAGCTCGACCTGGACGAGGAGACCCGCCGCCGCATCGAGATCAACCCGCTCCGGGTCCTCGACGACAAGCGCCCCGAGGTCCAGAAGCAGCTGACCGGCGCCCCGGTGCTGCGCGACTACCTCTGCGACGCCTGCAAGGCGTACCACGAGCAGGTCCGCGACCTGCTCAACGAGGCGGGCGTGGTGTACGAGGACGACGAGAAGCTCGTCCGCGGCCTCGACTACTACACCCGCACCACCTTCGAGTTCGTCCACGACCAACTGGGCTCGCAGTCGGCGGTGGGCGGCGGCGGCCGGTACGACGGCCTCTCCGAGATGATCGGCGGACCGGCGCTCCCGTCGGTGGGCTGGGCGCTCGGCGTGGACCGCACGGTGCTCGCCCTGGAGGCCGAGGGCATCGAGCTCGAACTGCCCTCGACCACCAGCGTCTTCGCCGTACCGCTCGGCGAGGAGGCCCGGCGCGAGCTGTTCGCCGTCGTGACGCGGCTGCGCCGCGAGGGAGTGGCCGCGGACTTCGCGTTCGGGGGCCGCGGTCTCAAGGGCGCGATGAAGAGCGCCAACCGGTCGGGTGCGCGGTTCACCATCGTGGCCGGCGAGCGCGATCTGGCCGAGGGCGTCGTGCAGCTCAAGGACATGGAGTCCGGTGAGCAGACGGCCGTTCCGCTGGCCGAGGTGACCGAGGCGATCAAGGCGCGCCTCGCTTAGGTCCCGCACGGGTCGCAGGCGGGCGGTGTCCCCGGCCGCCTGCGACCGGGGACCCCCGCGCCCCCGCCCGCCACGTCAACTCGGCGCAGTCTGCTTCATCCTGCCGGGGGGTTCCGATCCGGGAGAGCCGGTGCCGGCACGGGGAGGCCGGCAGCCCGGCCGGAAGCAAGAGGGCCTGCCCTCAGTGCCGTGGAAGCCTTCCACACCTGGAACCGCGCGCTGATTCCGCGCGCATCTTTATGTTCATCGAACGGAGGACCGGCGCGGCGGTACGGCACAATGACCGTGCCCAGCAGCCTACTCAGTGACGGAATGGCGATATGACGACTGCAGCGGTTGACCATCCCTCCTCCGACCAGGACGAGGACGCCGGGAAGAGGACCATCGGCGGCAGTCGTGCGTTCGCACTGCTGCTGGTGATCACAGGCGCTGCCGGACTCCTCGCCGCGTGGGTCATCACGCTCGACAAGCTCAAACTGATGGAGGACCCCACCTTCGTCCCGGGCTGCAGCCTCAACCCGGTGGTGTCCTGCGGCAACATCATGAAGAGCGAGCAGGCGGCCGCCTTCGGCTTCCCGAACCCGTGGCTCGGGCTCGCCACCTACCCCGTGATCATGGGCATCGGCCTGGCGCTGCTCGCCGGGGCGCGCTTCCGCGGCTGGTACTGGCTGGGCATGAACGCGGGCACCCTGTTCGGCGTCGGCTTCTGCACCTGGCTCCAGTACCAGTCGCTGTACAACATCAACTCCCTGTGCCTGTGGTGCTGCCTGGCCTGGGTCGCCACGATCTTCATGTTCTGCTACGTCACCACGCACAACATCAAGCACCGGATCATTCCGGCGCCCAGCTGGCTGCGGAACGGACTGACCGAGTTCCACTGGGTGCCGCCGGTCCTGTGGGTCGGCATCATCGGCATGCTCATCCTGACCCGCTGGTGGGACTTCTGGACCAGCTGAGCGGCCCGTGCGCGCCGCGGCTCCGCCCCGGGGCCCGGCAGATTGTCAGTGCGGTGACATAGGCTTCAAAACGTGGAGCCCGACCTCTTTACCGCAGCAGCCGAAGACCGCCAGGAGAAGGACCCGTCCAGCAGCCCCCTCGCTGTCCGGATGCGTCCACGTACCCTCGACGAGGTCGTCGGCCAGCAGCATCTGCTCAAACCGGGCTCGCCGCTGCGCCGCCTCGTCGGAGAGGGGAGCGGGGGACCGGCGGGTCCCTCGTCGGTGATCCTCTGGGGTCCGCCCGGCATCGGCAAGACGACCCTGGCGTACGTGGTCAGCAAGGCCACCAACAAGCGCTTCGTCGAGCTCTCCGCGATCACCGCGGGCGTCAAGGAAGTGCGGGCGGTCATCGAGGGCGCCCGTCGCGCCACCGGTGGCTACGGCAAGGAGACCGTCCTCTTCCTGGACGAGATCCACCGCTTCTCCAAGGCGCAGCAGGACTCTCTGCTCCCAGCCGTCGAGAACCGCTGGGTGACGCTGATCGCGGCCACCACCGAGAATCCGTACTTCTCGATCATCTCGCCGCTGCTCTCGCGTTCACTGCTGCTGACCCTGGAATCGCTGACCGACGACGACCTGCGCGATCTGCTGCACCGCGCCCTGGCCGACGAGCGCGGACTCGGCGGCGCGGTGACGCTGCCCGAGGACGCGGAGGAGCATCTGCTGCGCATCGCGGGGGGCGACGCACGCCGGGCGCTGACGGCGCTGGAGGCGGCGGCCGGTGCGGCACTGTCCAAGCGGGAGCAGGAGATCACCCTCCTGACCCTGGAGCAGACCGTCGACCGTGCCGCGGTGAAGTACGACCGGGACGGCGACCAGCACTACGACGTGGCGAGTGCCCTGATCAAGTCGATCCGCGGCTCGGACGTCGATGCCGCGCTGCACTATCTGGCCCGGATGATCGAGGCGGGGGAGGATCCCCGGTTCATCGCCCGGCGGCTGATGATCTCGGCCAGTGAGGACATCGGTCTCGCGGACCCCACGGCGCTGCCCACAGCGGTCGCGGCGGCCCAGGCCGTCGCGATGATCGGTTTCCCCGAGGCGGCACTCACCCTCAGCCACGCCACGATCGCGCTGGCCCTGGCCCCCAAGTCCAACGCGGCGACGCTGGCGATCTCCGCCGCCCAGGACGACGTGCGCAAGGGCCTGGCCGGCCCCGTCCCGGCCCATCTGCGCGACGGCCACTACAAGGGGGCCGCCAAGCTGGGGCACGCGCAGGGCTATGTCTATCCGCACGACGTCCCAGGCGGTATCGCCGCCCAGCAGTACGCCCCGGACGCCGTGCGCGACAAGCGCTACTACCAGCCCACCCGGTACGGCGCGGAGGCGCGTTACGCGGACGTGGCGGACCGGGTCCGCGAGCGGCTCGGACGTACCGGCGGCGACGGCGAAGCGGGCCCGTCCGGGGCATAGCCGGGTCTCCGGGCCCTCAGTGCGCGGCCGCTTCGAAGAGCGTGTGCATGGCGTGCCGCAGCCCGGTGACATCGCGCACCGGCTCGGGGAACTCGAAGCGTGCGTCGTAGCACCTGCCGTCCCGCTCGCACACCCGCACCCGCAGCCCCAGCCGGTCCAGCGCGAGGGGTACGACGGCCGGCCGGTGCGCGGAGCAGCCGGTCGCGGCCCGCTCGCCGAGCAGTGCGGACAGATCGCCCAGCTGTTCACCGTGCGCCGCGTGCAGATGTTGCAGCAGTTCCGCCTCGTGGCTGACGAGCGGGTCGGCGGACGCGTCGCGGAACTCCTCCGGCTCGACGCTCTGCGCACCCCAGAGGTCGTCGACGTACGCCTCGTCCGTCTCCAGCCTCAGCAGCATCCGGCCCGGCCCCGCCATGCCCGGTACGGTGGTGAGCCGGCCGGAGACCCGGGCCCGGCCGCGGATGCGGTGCGGTACGGAGACCGGGGCCACGTCGGTGATCTCCAGCACAGCTGTCAGCTCGTCGTCCCGGTCGTGCGCCGCGGCCCGTACGGCCGGGGAGCCCGCGGGGAATTCGAGGAAGAGATCCCCGTCCGGACCCACGCTGCGGGACAGCGGCATCAGCTGGTCCGGGCCCGCCGGGTCGAGGCCGGGGATGAGCAGTGCCGAGGAGCAGGTACTCTGTACGAGAGTTCGTGTGCGCTCGGCTGCTGACGGCATCCGAGTGTCTTCAAGCCCGCTGGGACGCGGCTGACCACGATCAGATCGGCCTTCCGTCGTAGCAGCACCTTCATGTGTGCTGCCGCTGTCTGTGCTGTCCGTGACGTGTGTGGTGTTCCCAGGGCGAGACATGCGATCTCCTTGAGTAAGGTGAGCCTAACCTAACCCACAACGGAGGTCTGGAGAACGTGCCTAATCAGTCGCGTCCCAAGGTCAAGAAGAGCCGCGCGCTCGGCATTGCGCTGACGCCGAAGGCCGTCAAGTACTTCGAGGCCCGCCCCTACCCGCCGGGCGAGCACGGCCGCGGCCGCAAGCAGAACTCGGACTACAAGGTCCGTCTGCTGGAGAAGCAGCGTCTGCGTGCCCAGTACGACATCAGCGAGCGCCAGATGGCCCGCGCCTACGACCGCGCCAAGAAGGCCGAAGGCAAGACGGGCGAGGCTCTCGTCGTCGAGCTCGAGCGCCGCCTCGACGCGCTGGTCCTGCGTTCCGGTATCGCCAAGACGATCTACCAGGCGCGCCAGATGGTCGTGCACGGTCACATCGAGGTCGACGGCCACAAGGTCGACAAGCCGTCCTTCCGTGTCCGTCCCGACAACATCGTGATGGTCCGCGAGCGCAGCCGCGAGAAGCACCCCTTCCAGGTTGCCCGCGAGGGTGGTTACGACACCGACGGTGAGACCCCGCGCTACCTCCAGGTGAACCTGAAGGCCCTGGCCTTCCGCCTTGACCGGGACCCGAACCGCAAGGAAATCCCCGTGATCTGCGACGAGCAGCTCGTCGTCGAGTACTACGCCCGCTGATTCAGGCGTAGCCGCTCTTCACCAGCGCTCAGGCCCGCCCCTTCCCGAAGCCGGGGAGGCGGCGGGCTTTCGCGTCTTCCCGGCCTTGGGGAGGGGGCCCGGCCCCTCCGGCGCGCCGGTGTCCGCTTCGCTCTGACGCTCCCGGGGGCGTCCGGCCAGCGCCCTGGCCACCACCGCGTCGGCGCCCAGTGTCGCGCCGGTCCGCCGCTGCGAGGCGTACCGCTCCTCGCCCAGCTCCTGGCGGGCCAGCTCCTCGCACCGGATCCGGGGTCCCCCGTAGTGCTCCGAGCCGAACAGCGGCAGCCCCACCGATGGCCAGATCTGTTCGGCGGCCCCCTGCAGCAGCGCCGCCTCGGCCGCGTCGCCCTCGACCACCGTGACCAGCGCCAGCAGTTCCAGCGTGAGCACGGTGCCGAGCAGGTCGTGGAAGGCGTGGCTGATGGACAGCGACTCCTCGAGGAGCTCCCTGGCCCGTGCCGGACGGCCCCGCTCCAGGGCGGCGAAGGCCAGGACGAACAGCGCGTAACTGAGGGCCCACCGCTCCCCGTGGTCCTCGCAGATCTCCCGGACCTCCTCGCAGATCGTGACCGCGCGGTCCAGCTCGCCCCGGAACCCGACCGACATCGCCAGTTCGACCTGGGCCATCAGCACATTGCTGTTCAGCTCCCCGAGCTCCCGGTAGCGGTCGAGCGCCTCGTGCAGCAGCTCCTGCGCCCGAGCAGTGTCGTCCGTGACGAGCGCCAGGCAGCCGGTGCGGTGCAGCGCGTACGCCGAGGCCGTCGCGTCACCGCCAGCTCCGCCTCCTCCCGGCACTCGGTCAGCGCCGAGATCGCCCCCACCGGGTCTCCCTGCAGCACCGCGACATAACCGAGCACCCACAGCGCCTTCAGCCGCGAGGAGTCGTACGGGGTCTCCTCCTCCAGCACGTGGTCCAGCCAGTGCCGCCCCTCCGAGAGCCGCCCGCAGCCGACCCAGAGGAACCAGAGCGTGCCCGCCAGGTACTGGGCGAGATGCGCCTCTTCCGGGCACTCCAGCGAACACTCCATGGCCCGCCGGAGATTGGGCAGTTCGCTCTCCACCCGGGCCGCCACCTCGCACTGCCTCGGGCTGAACCAGTCGAGTTCGCACCAGGTCGCCAGCCCCAGGTACCAGTCGCGGTGACGCCGCCGCAGCCGCTCCGTCTCCCCGGTGGCCGCCAGCCACTCGGCGCCGTACTCGCGCACCGTGTCGAGCATCCGGTATCGGGTTCCGGCCGCCGAGTCCTCCCGCAGCACGATGGACTGCGCGAGCAGCCCGGAGAGCACGTCGAGCACCGAGTCGGCCGGCAGCTCGGAGCCGCTGCAGACGTACTCCACCGCCTCCAGGTCGAACGGCCCGGCGAAGACCGAGAGCCGTGACCACAGCAGGCGCTGTTCCGGGGCGCAGAGTTCATGGCTCCAGCCGATGGCCGTGCGGAGCGTCTGATGGCGGGCCAGCGCGCTGCGGCTGCCGCCGGTCAGCAGCCGGAAGCGGTCGTCGAGGCGTTCCAGCACCTGCTCGGCCGAGAGTGCCCGCAGCCGCCCGGCCGCCAGTTCCAGTGCGAGCGGAATCCCGTCCAGCCGTCGGCAGAGCTCCTGGACCGCGCCCCGGGTGTGCTCGGTCAGCCGGAACTCCGGCTGCACCGCGGTGGCCCGCTCCGCGAAGAGCCGGAGCGCGTCCCGGTCGGTCATGGTCGCGAGCGGGTAGGTGGCCTCGCCGTCGAGTTCCAGCGGCAGCCGGCCGGCCGCCAGCACCCGCAGCCGCGGGGCCCGGCGCAGCAGGTCCCGTATCAACTCCGCACAGGCGTCCACGAGATGTTCGAATCCGTCGATCACCAGCAGGAGCCGGCGCCCGGCGCAGTGTTCGAGGAGCGTGGTGCGCGGCGGCCTGTTGGTGTGATCGGTCAGGCCCAGCGCGTCCACGAGCGCGTGTTCCAGCAGCTCGGGATCGTGGACGTCGGACAGCTCCAGCAGCCAGACCCCGTCGCAGTACCGTTTCTCCAGAAGGGCCGCAGCCCTGGTGACCAGCCGGGACTTGCCGACGCCGCCCACTCCCACGACGGTGACCAGCCGGGACGCCTCCAGGAGTCCGGTGAGCTCGGCCAGCTCGTCGTCGCGTCCCACGAACCTGCTCAGTTCCGCCGGGAGATTGCCCGGAAGCCCGCGCGCGGGGCCGCCACGGGCGGTGGGCGGTGTACCTGGGCCGTCGGGGGAGGGGGAGGGGCGCTGAGAGCGTCGCATGAAACACGCAGAGTACTGGCCCGAAAGCGCTCCGTACAATCTCGTCGCGGGAACTCCCGCCGTGCCAGGCGGTAATGCGGTACAGGGCGCGAGCCCCGGCGCGATAGGCTCGGAGGCGGTGACCGGCCACTACGCAGGCCGCTGCCGAACGAGCAGAGAACAACGCTGAACAACACAGAACAACGCTGAACAACGCAGAGACAGACGACAAGCCAGAGAGAGCGGTGCACTGTGTCCGGTGGTGAGGTGGCCGGGATCCTGGTGGCCGTCTTCTGGGCGATCCTGGTTTCGTTCCTCGCCGTCGTGCTGGTGAGGCTCGCACAGACGCTCAGGGCGACCACCAGACTTGTGGCGGACGTGACCGAACAGGCCGTCCCCTTGCTCGCTGACGCATCCGCGACCGTACGTTCCGCGCAGACCCAGCTCGACAAGGTCGACGCGATCGCGACGGACGTCCAGGAGGTCACCTCCAACGCCTCGGCGCTCTCCACCACCGTCGCTTCCACGTTCGGCGGCCCGCTGGTCAAGGTCGCCGCGTTCGGCTACGGGGTCCGGCAGGCCATCGGCCGCAAGACCGCTCCCGAACCGGAAGCGCGTTCCCGGCGATCGGTGATCGTCGGCCGGACCGTGCCGTCCGCGCGTGGCAGGAAGCGCAACGGCAGAAACCCCCGCGGATCGAAGGACTGACGCAGCGATGTTCCGCCGTACGTTCTGGTTCACCGCCGGCGCAGCCGCCGGCGTCTGGGCCACCGCCAAGGTCAACCGCAAGATCAAGCAGCTGAGCCCGGAGAGCCTCGCGGCGCAGGCCGCCGACAAGGCGGTCGTGGCCGGTCACAAGCTCAAGGACTTCGCGCTGGACGTCCGCGAGGGCATGGTCCGGCGCGAGGCCGAGCTGGGCGAGGCGCTGGGGATCGAAGCCCCGGTCGGCCCCGACCTCCCCGTGCAGCCGCACTTCGCCGTAGAGGCGGCGCCGCCCGGCAGGCGTGGGGCACCCGCCCGCAACCGCAAGCTCCCCTACAACCCGTACAACCGGAATGAGGACCACTGATGGAGTCGGCTGAAATTTGCCGCCGCTGGCTGAGCTTCTACGAGGAGCGCGGTCACACCGTCGTCCCTTCGGCGTCGCTCATCGCGGACGACCCGACTCTGCTGCTGGTCCCGGCGGGCATGGTGCCCTTCAAGCCGTACTTCCTCGGTGAGGTCAAGCCGCCCGCCCCGCGCGTCACCAGCGTGCAGAAGTGCGTCCGTACGCCGGACATCGAAGAGGTCGGCAAGACCACCCGGCACGGCACCTTCTTCCAGATGTGCGGGAACTTCTCCTTCGGCGACTACTTCAAGGAAGGCGCCATCGGGTACGCCTGGGAGCTGCTCACCGGCTCCGTGGCGGACGGCGGCTTCGGCCTCGACCCCGAGCGTCTGTGGATCACGGTCTACCTGGACGACGACGAGGCCGAGCAGATCTGGCGCGACAAGATCGGTGTTCCCGCCGAGCGCATCCAGCGCCTGGGCAAGAAGGACAACTTCTGGTCCATGGGCGTCCCCGGCCCCTGCGGTCCCTGTTCCGAGATCAACTACGACCGCGGCCCCGAGTTCGGCGTCGAGGGCGGCCCGGCCGTCAACGACGAGCGGTACGTGGAGATCTGGAACCTGGTCTTCATGCAGTACGAGCGTGGCGCCGGCGACGGCAAGGAGGACTTCCCGATCCTTGGGGACCTGCCCTCCAAGAACATCGACACCGGCCTCGGCCTCGAACGCCTCGCGATGATCCTGCAGGGCGTGCAGAACATGTACGAGACCGACACCCTGCGCGTCGTCATGGACAGGGCCACCGAGCTCACCGGCGTGCGCTACGGCGCCGCCGAGGGCACGGACGTCTCGCTCCGCGTGGTCGCCGACCACATCCGCACCTCCGTCATGCTCATCGGTGACGGCGTCACCCCCGGCAACGAGGGCCGCGGCTACGTGCTGCGCCGCATCATGCGCCGCGCCATCCGCAACATGCGGCTGATGGGCGCCACCGGCTCCGTCGTCAACGAGCTGGTCGGCGTCGTGGTCGAGACGATGGGCCTGCAGTACCCCGAGCTGATCACCGACCGCAAGCGCATCGAGACCGTCGCCCTCGCCGAGGAGGCCGCCTTCCTCAAGGCCCTCAAGGGCGGCACCAACATCCTTGAGACCGCCGTCACCGAGACCAGGGCCGCCGGCGGCCGGGTCATCGCCGGCGATAAGGCCTTCCTGCTCCACGACACCTGGGGCTTCCCGATCGACCTCACCCTGGAGATGGCCGCAGAGCAGGGCCTGTCCGTGGACGAGGACGGGTTCCGCCGCCTCATGCAGGAGCAGCGGGACAAGGCCAAGGCCGATGCCCGCGCCAAGAAGACCGGTCACGCCGACCTGTCCGCCTACCGTGAGGTCGCGGACAACTCCGGCGCCACCGAGTTCACCGGCTACACCACGACCGAGGGCGAGTCGACGATCGTCGGCCTCCTCGTCGACGGTGTTCCCTCGCCCGCCGCCTCCGAGGGCGACGAGGTCGAGGTCGTCCTGGACCGCACCCCGTTCTACGCCGAGGGCGGCGGCCAGCTCGCCGACACCGGGCGGATCCGGCTCGACACCGGCGCGGTGATCGAGGTCCGCGACGTCCAGAAGCCGGTTCCCGGCGTCCACGTCCACAAGGGCGTCGTCCAGGTCGGTGAGGTGACGGTCGGTGCCGCCGCCCTCGCCTCCATCGACAACACCCGCCGCCGGGCCATCGCCCGCGCCCACAGCGCCACCCACCTCACGCACCAGGCGCTGCGCGACGCGCTGGGCCCGACGGCCGCCCAGGCCGGCTCCGAGAACTCTCCGGGCCGGTTCCGCTTCGACTTCGGCTCACCCGCCGCCGTACCCGGCACGGTCCTCACCGACGTGGAGCAGAAGATCAACGCCGTGCTCTCCCGTGAGCTCGACGTCCAGGCCGAGGTCATGTCCATCGACGAGGCCAAGAAGCAGGGCGCCATCGCGGAGTTCGGTGAGAAGTACGGCGAGCGGGTCCGGGTCGTCACCATCGGGGACTTCTCCAAGGAGCTGTGCGGCGGCACGCACGTCCACAACACCGCCCAGCTCGGTCTGGTCAAGCTGCTCGGGGAGTCGTCCATCGGCTCCGGCGTGCGCCGCATCGAGGCCCTCGTCGGTGTCGACGCGTACAACTTCCTCGCCAGGGAGCACACGGTCGTCGCCCAGCTCCAGGAGCTCGTCAAGGGCCGTCCCGAGGAGCTCCCGGAGAAGATCGCCGGGATGCTCGGCAAGCTGAAGGACGCCGAGAAGGAGATCGAGAAGTTCCGCGCGGAGAAGGTGCTCCAGGCCGCCGCCGGGCTCGTCGACTCCGCCCAGGACGTCCGGGGCGTCGCCCTGGTCACCGGCCAGGTCCCGGACGGCACCTCGGCCGACGACCTGCGCCGGCTCGTCCTCGACGTCCGCGGGCGCATCCAGGGCGGCCGGCCGGCCGTCGTGGCCCTGTTCACCACGGCCAACGGCCGCCCGCTGACCGTCATCGCCACCAACGAGGCCGCTCGCGAGCGTGGACTCAAGGCCGGTGACCTGGTCCGCACCGCAGCCAAGACGCTCGGTGGCGGAGGCGGCGGCAAGCCGGACGTCGCCCAGGGCGGCGGCACCGACCCGGACGCCATCGGTGACGCCGTCGCCGCTGTCGAACGCCTCGTCACCGAGACGGCGTGACGCCGGACATGACCCAGATGCGCCGCGGTCGTCGGCTGGCGATCGACGTCGGGGACGCCCGGATCGGGGTCGCCTCGTGCGACCCCGACGGGATCCTCGCCACGCCGGTGGAGACCGTGCCGGGACGCGATGTCCCGGCCGCCCACCGGCGGCTCGGCCAGATCGTCGCGGAGTACGAGCCGATCGAGGTCGTCGTCGGCCTGCCCCGTTCCCTCGGTGGGGGAGAGGGGCCGGCCGCGGCCAAGGTCCGCGCCTTCGCGGATGTCTTCGCCCGCGCCGTTGCACCCATTCCGGTGCGATTGCTGGACGAGAGGATGACCACAGTGACGGCGAGTCAGGGCCTGCGCGCATCGGGTGTGAAGTCCAAAAAGGGCCGTTCCGTCATTGATCAGGCTGCCGCTGTGGTGATCCTTCAGAACGCTCTGGAGTCCGAACGGGCTTCGGGCAATCCTCCCGGCGAGGGCGTCGAAGTGGTTGTCTGATCGCGATACGGTAACGTTCCGCGCGATGCGGCGGTGTTCGAACAAACACCGCACAGCAAAGAGACGGAACGTCGTCTCGCGGCTCAAGGGGATCGATGACTGAGTATGGCCGGGGCCCCGGCTCCGAACCGTGGCATCCCGAGGACCCCTTGTACGGGGACCAGGGATGGGGAGGCCAGCAGCCTGCCCACGGCCAGAGCCAGTACGGCGGCCAGCAGCAGCCCTACCCGCAGGACCCGTACGCCGCTCAGCAGCAGCCGCAGGACCCCTACGCGCAGCAGCACCAGCAGCCTCAGGATCCTTACGGGCAGCAGCAGCACGACCCGTACGCCCAGGCGCAGCAGCCGCAGGACCCGTACGCGCAGCAGCATCAGCAGCCGCAGGACCCGTACGCCCAGCAGCCGTACCAGCAGCAGCCCCAGTACGGCGCCCAGCAGGACCCGTACGCTCAGCAGCCTCCTTATGACGGCGGCTGGGACACCGGGCAGCAGCCGGCCGCGATGCCGTACGAGGGCGAGCCCGCCGCCGGGTACGGCTACGGCGAGACGAACGACTACTACGGCACCCCCGAGGCCTACCCGCCCCCGCAGCCCCCGGGCCGCCGCCAGGCCGTGCCCGAGCAAGCACCCGAACATGCGTCTGCGCAGAGCCCCGACTGGGACCCCGAGGTCCAGCCGGAGGAGACCCACCCCTTCTTCACGGGTGTGGACGACAGCGACGGAAAGGACGACGACTACGACGACGACCCCCGTGACTCCCGCCGTGGGGGCGGGGACGAGCGCCGGGGCAAGGGCAAGAAGAAGAAGGGCCGAAACGGGTGCGCCTGCCTGGTTCTCTCCCTTGTCCTGGTCGGCGGCGTGGGCGGAGCGGGCTACTTCGGCTACTCGTACTACCAGGACAAGTTCGGCCCGGCGGAGGACTACGCGGGCAGCGGCTCGGGGACCGTCGAGATCGAGATCCCCAAGGGCTCGTACGGGTACGACATCGCCAACATCCTGAAGAAGCAGGGTGTGGTCAAGAGCGTCGACTCCTTCGTCTCCGCGCAGAGCGAGAACCCCAAGGGCAAGTCGATCCAGGCCGGCGTCTATCTCCTGCACGAGAAGATGGCCGCGTCCGAGGCCCTGGAGATGATGCTCGACCCGAAGAGCCAGAACCTGCTGGTGATTCCCGAGGGCTACCGCAACGCCGCCGTCTACGCGATGATCGACAAGAAGCTGAGCCTCAAGGAGGGCACGACCGAGGGCATCGCCAAATCCAAGAAGTCCGATCTGGGCCTGCCCGGCTGGGCGAGCAAGAGCAAGGACATCAAGGACCCGTTGGAAGGCTTCCTCTACCCGGCCGCGTATCCGGTCACGAAGGAAACCAAGCCGGAGGCGATCCTCGAGAAGATGGTCTCGCGGTCCAACGACGAGTACAAGAAGCTCGACCTCGAAGGAACCGCCGAGAAGTACAAGCTGGACGGCCCGTGGCAGGTGCTCACCGTGGCCAGCCTGGTCCAGGCGGAAGGTCTCACGCATGATGACTTCCGCAAGATGGCCGAAGTCGTCTACAACCGCCTGAAGCCGGATAATACGGCCACGAATCGGTTGCTCGAATTCGACTCCGCATTCAATTACCTCAAAAAGCAGAGCAAGATCAAGATTGGATCGAAGGAGATTCGGACGAACCCGGACCCCTACAACACCTATTACCACGCCGGTCTTCCGCCGGGGCCCATCAGTAACCCCGGGGACGAGGCGCTGCGCGCGACGCTGAGTCCGACCAGCGACGGATGGATGTTCTTCATCTCGCTCGACGGCAAGAAGACCCAGTTCACCAAGACGGCCGCAGAGCACGAGCAGCTCAACCAGAAGTTCAAGGAACAGCATGGTCTCGACTGACAGGCGGCACCGCGCGGCGGTCCTCGGCTCGCCCATCGCCCACTCGCTCTCCCCGGTCCTGCACCGGGCCGCGTACGCCGCACTCGGTCTCGACGACTGGTCCTACGACCGGTACGAGATCGACGAAGCCGCGCTGCCCGGCTTCGTCGAGGGCCTGGACGGAACATGGGCCGGGCTCTCGCTGACCATGCCGCTCAAGCGGGCGGTCATCCCGCTGCTGGACGAGATCAGCGAGACCGCCGCCTCGGTCGAGGCCGTCAACACGGTCGTCCTCACCGGGAGCGGCCGGCGGGTCGGTGACAACACCGACATCCCCGGCATGATCGCAGCCCTGCGCGAGCGGGGCGTCGAGAAGACGGAGTCGGCGGCCGTCCTCGGCGCCGGAGCCACCGCCTCCTCCGCCCTCGCCGCCCTCTCCGAGATCTGCGCCGGACCGGTCACGGCCTACGTCCGCAGCCGGGAACGCGGTGACGAGATGCGCGGCTGGGGCGAACGGCTCGGCGTCGACGTCCGGATCGCCGACTGGGCGGAGGCCGAGCAGGCGCTGCGGGCCCCGCTGGTCATCGCGACCACCCCGGCCGGGGCCACGGACGCGCTGGCGGGAGCGCTGCCCAAGGCTCCGGGCACGCTCTTCGACGTGCTGTACGAGCCCTGGCCCACCGGGCTCGCAGCCGCCTGGGCGGCCCACGACGGTGCAGTCATCGGAGGTCTCGATCTCCTGGTGCACCAAGCGGTCCTTCAGGTCGAGCAGATGACGGGCCGTACGCCCGCACCGCTGGCCGCGATGCGGCAGGCCGGCGAGCAGGCGCTGGCCACCCGCTGACCGCCTCCCTCGCGGCTTGGCCCGTCCGTCTACTGGACCGGCGGCGGGTCGGCCGCCCGGTCCGTGGGAGGATCGGGGCGGCGGGCCAGGGCCGCGCACCCGGTCGCGCCGTTCGGATTTCGGGCGCGAGCATGAGGAGCACCGTTGAGCAGGTTGCGCTGGCTGACCGCAGGGGAGTCGCACGGCCCCGCACTGGTGGCGACGCTGGAGGGTCTTCCCGCCGGTGTCCCGGTCACTACGGAGATGGTGGCGGACGCGCTCGCCCGGCGACGGCTCGGATACGGCCGCGGCGCCCGGATGAAGTTCGAGCAGGACGAGGTCACCTTCCTGGGCGGGGTCCGGCACGGCCTGACCATGGGCTCGCCGGTCGCCGTGATGGTGGGCAACACGGAGTGGCCCAAGTGGGAGCAGGTCATGTCGGCCGACCCGGTCGACCCCGACGTGCTGGCCGCGCAGGCCCGTAACGCCCCGCTGACCCGCCCCCGGCCCGGCCACGCCGACCTCGCGGGCATGCAGAAGTACGGCTTCGACGAGGCCCGGCCGATCCTGGAGCGCGCCAGCGCCCGGGAGACCGCGGCGCGCGTCGCCCTCGGAGCGGTCGCCCGGTCCTACCTCAAGGAGACGGCCGGCATCGAGATCGTCAGCCACGTCGTCGAGCTGGCCGCCGCCAAGGCTCCGTACGGGGTCTACCCGACGCCTGCCGACGTCGAGAAGCTCGACGCCGACCCGGTGCGCTGCCTCGACGAGGACGCGAGCAAGCAGATGGTCGCGGAGATCGACCAGGCCCACAAGGACGGCGATACGCTCGGCGGTGTGGTCGAGGTGCTGGCGTACGGAGTGCCGGTCGGCCTCGGTTCGCACGTGCACTGGGACCGCCGGCTCGACGCCCGCCTCGCCGCCGCGCTCATGGGCATCCAGGCCATCAAGGGCGTCGAGGTCGGGGACGGCTTCGATCTGGCCCGGGTTCCGGGATCGCAGGCGCACGACGAGATCCTGGTGACCGAGGACGGCCTCAAGCGCGGCTCCGGCCATTCCGGCGGCACCGAGGGCGGGCTGACCACCGGTGAGCTGCTGCGCGTGCGGGCCGCGATGAAGCCCATCGCGACCGTGCCGCGCGCCCTGGCCACCGTGGACGTGGTGACCGGCGAGCCCGCCAAGGCCCACCACCAGCGCTCCGATGTCTGTGCGGTACCGGCCGCCGGGATCGTCGCGGAGGCGATGGTCGCGCTGGTGCTCGCCGACGCGGTCGCGGAGAAGTTCGGCGGCGACAGCGTCCCCGAGACCCACCGCAACGTGCAGTCGTACCTCGACCACCTGAAGATCCGATGAGCGCCCCGCTGATCGTCCTGGTCGGCCCGATGGGCGTCGGCAAGTCCACCGTCGGTGAGCTGCTCGCCGGACGGCTCGGCACCACCTACCGGGACACCGACGCGGATGTCGTCGCCATGGCCGGGAAACCGATCGCGGAGATCTTCTACGACGAGGGCGAGGAGCGGTTCCGTGAGCTGGAGCGCCGGGCCGTGCACGACGCGGTCGCGGAGCACCCGGGTGTCCTCTCACTCGGCGGCGGCGCCGTCCTCGACGAGACGACGCGTGCCCTGCTGGCCGACCACCCCGTCGTCTACCTCTCGATGGACGTCGACGAAGCGGTCAAGCGGGTCGGGCTGAACACCGCGCGCCCGCTGCTCGCCGTGAATCCGCGCCGGCAGTGGCGCGAACTCATGGAGGCCCGCCGCCACCTCTACACGGACGTGGCCCGCGCGGTCGTCGTGACCGACGAGCGCACACCGCACGAGGTCGCCCAGGCGGTCCTCGAAGCACTGGAACTGCCGGACGCGCCGTCGTCCGGCCGGGAGGCCGCACCGATGACCGAACAGGGACCCACCCGAATCCAGATCGCCGGCAGCGCGGGCACCGACCCGTACGAGGTGGTGATCGGCCGCCAACTGCTGGGCGAGCTGCCCGCGTTCATCGGTGACCGCGTCAAGCGCGTCGCGGTCCTGCACCCCGAGGCGCTCGCGGAGACCGGCGAGGCCGTCCGCCAGGACCTCGCGGACCAGGGCTACGAGGCCATCGCGATCCAGCTGCCGAACGCGGAGGAGGCCAAGACCGTCGAGGTCGCGGCCTACTGCTGGAAGGCGCTCGGCCAGACCGGCTTCACCCGCACCGACGTCATCGTCGGCGTGGGCGGCGGCGCCACCACGGACGTCGCGGGCTTCGTCGCCGCGACCTGGCTGCGCGGAGTGCGCTGGATCGCCGTACCCACCACCGTGCTCGCCATGGTGGACGCGGCCGTCGGCGGCAAGACCGGCATCAACACCGCGGAGGGCAAGAACCTCGTCGGCGCCTTCCACCCGCCCGCCGGAGTGCTCTGCGACCTCGCCGCCCTCGACTCGCTGCCGGTCAACGACTACGTCAGCGGCATGGCCGAGATCATCAAGGCCGGGTTCATCGCGGACCCGGCCATCCTCGACCTCGTCGAGGCCGACCCGCAGGGCGCGCGCACACCGGCCGGACCGCACACCTCCGAGCTGATCGAGCGCGCCATCCGGGTCAAGGCCGAGGTCGTCTCCAGCGACCTCAAGGAGTCCGGGCTGCGCGAGATCCTCAACTACGGCCACACCCTGGCGCACGCGATCGAGAAGAACGAGCGCTACAAGTGGCGGCACGGCGCGGCCGTCTCGGTCGGCATGGTCTTCGCCGCCGAACTGGGCCGTCTGGCCGGGCGCCTGGACGACGCGACCGCCGACCGGCACCGCGCCGTCCTGGAGTCCGTCGGGCTGCCGCTCACCTACCGAGGCGACCAGTGGCCCAAGCTGCTGGAGAACATGAAGGTCGACAAGAAGTCCCGCGGCGACCTGCTGCGCTTCATCGTCCTGGACGGCCTCGGCAGGCCCACCGTCCTGGAGGGTCCCGACCCGGCCGTTCTGCTCGCCGCCTACGGGGAGGTGTCGGCGTGACCCGAAGGGTCCTCGTCCTCAACGGGCCCAACCTCGGCCGGCTGGGCTCCCGTGAGCCCGATGTCTACGGGGCCACCTCGTACGCCGGACTCGTCGAGGCCTGCCGCACGCTCGGCAAGGAACTCGGCTTCGACGTCGACGTCCGGGAGACCAACGACGAGGGGGAGCTGATCCGCTGGCTCCACGAGGCCGCGGACGGTTCGATTCCGGTCGTTCTCAACCCGGGCGCCTTCACGCACTACTCGTACGGAATGCGCGACGCGGCCGCCCAGCGCACCGCCCCGCTGATCGAGGTGCACATCTCGAACCCGTACGCGCGGGAGGAGTTCCGCCACAACTCCGTGGTCGCACCGGTCGCCACCGGGACCGTGGCGGGATTCGGCATCGGTTCCTACCGGCTCGCGCTGCGGGCCCTCGCGGACGAGCTGACGGACTGACGGACCGTCGTACCGGACGGCCGACTGGGCCGATCCGGCCGACGGGGCACTTCGTCCCGTCCCCGGCCGTTCCCTGTGTGGCGGCCGGGGACGGTACGGTTGCCGTTCCACCAGCGCCAGTTGCCTGTACGAGACGGAGTGCCACCGGATGCAGCACGCAGTGGGGGCACCGCTGCCGCCGCCCCACGGACCCGGGACCGGGCCTGTCGGATGGGCGCAGCAG
>CBRG010000190.1 GCA_000470535.1 Streptomyces sp. AW19M42 | reverse complement strand
GGGCCCCGCCTCGGGCCCGACCCGCTCGACCCGTCCTTCGACCGGGACACGTTCGCCGCGCTGCTCGAAGGGGAACGCCGGCAGATCAAGGGCGCGCTGCGCGACCAGTCGCTCATCGCCGGCATCGGCAACGCCTACAGCGACGAGATCCTGCACGTCGCGAAGATGTCGCCCTTCAAACCCACCGCGCACCTCACCGACGACGAGATCACCCGGCTGCACACCGCCCTGCGCACCACGCTCGACGACGCCGTCGCCCGCTCCAGCGGCCTCGCGGCGGGAAAGCTCAAGGCCGAGAAACGCACCGGGATGCGGGTCCACGGACGTACCGGAGAAGCCTGCCCGGTCTGCGGCGACACCATCCGCGAGGTCTCCTTCAGCGACTCCTCGCTCCAGTACTGCCCGACCTGCCAGACCGGCGGGAAACCGCTCGCCGACCGCAGGCTCTCCAGACTGCTCAAGTAGCCGTCCGGCCGCCGGGCTCCCGCGCCGCGCGGCCGGTCTACACTCCGGCCTCATGCTGCGCGTACTCGCCGTCGACGACGAAGAACCCGCCCTGGAGGAGCTCCTGTACCTCCTGCGCGCTGATCCCCGCATCCGCAGCGCCGAAGGAGCCACCGGAGCCACCGAGGCGCTGCGCCGCATCGGCGGCGCCGTCGACGCGGGGCCCGAGAACCCCGCCGCCATCGACGTCGTCTTCCTCGACATCCACATGGCCGGGCTGACCGGGCTCGACGTCGCCCAGTTGCTGGCCGGGTTCGCGGCGCCCCCGCTCATCGTCTTCGTCACCGCCCACGAGGACTTCGCCGTACAGGCCTTCGACCTCAAGGCCGTCGACTACGTACTGAAACCGGTACGCCGCGAGCGCCTGGCCGAAGCCGTGCGCCGCGTCGCCGAACAGGTCGGTGAGCGCTCCGCACCCGTCCACGACACCGCGCAGGACCAGATCCCGGTCGAACTGGGCGGCGTCATCCGATTCATCCCGATCGACGACATCGCCTACGCCGAGGCCCAGGGCGACTACGCGCGGCTGCACACCGCCACCGGAAGCCACCTGGTCCGGGTGCCCCTGACCACCCTGGAGGAACGCTGGCGGACCCGCGGCTTCGTCCGCATCCACCGCCGCCACCTCGTGGCCCTCGGCCGGATCGACGAACTGCGGCTCGACGCGGGCAGCATGAGCGTGCGCATCGGTACCGCCGAACTCGCCGTCAGCCGCCGCCACACCCGCGCGCTGCGCGATCTGCTGATGCGGCAGGGCGGCCGCTGACCAGCGGCTACCCGTGTCCGAATCCCTTCCCAGCGAGGTCGGGTGCTGCGTACACTCCGGCCCCATGTCCGCAGAGTCAACGCCCCGGCGTGAAGTGGTGACGGGGGAGCCCCGGCGGGTCCGGCCGCTGCCGCGCTACCGCACCCAGTCGGAGATCGACGAACAGACCGCGCTGGGCGGTGCCTACGTACGCTCGCTGATGCGCAGCCAACTGCGCGCAGGGCTCACCGCCTTCGCCGCGCTCGCCGTCGTCGCGGGCACCCTGCCGCTGGTCTTCGCGGCGCTGCGCAGCGACGCCGTCGTATGGGCCGTCCTCGGCTTCGCCGCCTACCCGCCGCTCACCCTGATCGCCTGGTGGTACGTGCGCAGGGCCGAGCGCAACGAACACGACTTCGCCCGGCTCGTGGAAGGCCGCCCCGCACAGTGAGCCGCGCCTACGCGGTGACGGCGGTCGCCGCCGTCGTCTCCGCCACCGTCCTCGTCGGCGGATTCGGACTGCGCATCTCCCGCACCACGTCCGACTTCTACGTCGCCTCCCGCACCGTACGGCCCCGCCTCAACGCGGCCGCGATCAGCGGCGAGTACCTCTCCGCCGCCTCCTTCCTCGGCATCGCCGGACTGGTGCTCGTGCAGGGGCCGGACATGCTCTGGTACCCCGTCGGCTACACGGCCGGCTATCTGGTGCTGCTGGTCTTCGTCGCCGCGCCGCTGCGCCGCTCCGGGGCCTACACGCTCCCCGACTTCGCCGAGGGGCGGCTCGAATCCCGACAGGTGCGCCGGCTCGTCAGCGTGCTCGTCGTCGGAGCCGGCTGGCTCTACCTCGTCCCGCAGCTCCAGGGCGCCGGGCTGACCCTGAAGATCCTCACCGGGGCGCCCGGCTGGCTCGGGGACGTCCTGGTCGCCTCCGTGGTCGTCCTGGCCGTCGCCGCGGGCGGCATGCGCTCCATCACCTTCGTCCAGGTCTTCCAGTACTGGCTGAAGCTGACCGCGCTCCTGGTCCCCGCCATCTTCCTGGTGCTGGCCTGGCAGGGCGAGGGACGGCCCCGCGTCACCTTCGACGAGCAGCTGTCCGTCTTCCGCGCCGACCACT
This sequence comes from Streptomyces sp. AW19M42, assembly GCA_000470535.1. Lineage (GTDB taxonomy): Bacteria > Actinomycetota > Actinomycetes > Streptomycetales > Streptomycetaceae > Streptomyces. The sequence goes on along the minus strand of CBRG010000190.1, from coordinate 8,544 downwards.
CGCTGTACGCCACCTACGGCCTCATCGTCGCCACCTTCCTCGGCACCATGGGCCTGCCGCACGTCGTCGTCCGCTTCTACACCAGCCCCAACGGTCGCGACGCCCGCCGCACCACCGTCGCCGTCCTCGCCCTGATCGGCGTCTTCTACCTGCTGCCGCCCGTCTACGGCGCCCTCGGCCGGCTGTACGCCCCCGAGCTGATCCACGGCGGCGACGCGGACGCCGCCGTGCTGTTGCTGCCCGGCCGGGTGATCGGCGGCCTCGGGGGCGACCTGCTCGGCGCGCTCATCGCGGGCGGCGCCTTCGCCGCGTTCCTGTCCACGGCCTCCGGACTGACCATGGCCGTCGCCGGAGTCATCACCCAGGACGTCCTGCCCTCGCGAGGAGTACGGCACTTCAGGCTGGCCACCGTCCTCGCCATCTCGGTCCCGCTGGCCGGCTCCCTGCTGGTCAGCCGGGTGCCGGTCGCGGACTCCGTGGGGATGGCGTTCGCGGTGTCGGCGTCCTCCTTCTGCCCGCTGCTGGTCCTCGGGATCTGGTGGCGCCGCCTCACCCCGCCCGGCGCCGTCGCCGGACTCCTGCTCGGCGGCGGCTCCGCACTGCTCTCCGTCGCGATCACCGTCAGCGGCGCCGTGCGCCCGCCCGGCTGGCCGCACGCGCTGCTCGCCTGGCCCGCCGTCTGGTCCGTGCCCGTCGGCTTCCTCGCCATGGTCCTCGTCTCGCTGGCCACGCCCGGCCGGATACCGACCGGCACCAACGCCGCCATGACCCGCTTCCACCTGCCCGAGGCGCTCACCTCGGGGAGGCACCGGTGACCGGGGCCGGATACGCCGTCATCGTGCTCCTCTGCGTCCTGCTGTTCGGCACCGGACTGCTGGCCGGCCGTCGTACCGCCTGCCCCGTCCGTACCAGCCACGTCGGCACCCCCGTCGAGCACGCCACCTTCGAGACCCTGCACACCGCCTCCCTGGCCGCGCCCCCGCTGCGCGCCGGACTCACGGAGGACAGCGCCCGCAGGTCCGCCCGCCGGCTGCGCTCCCTGCTCGGCACCGACGCCCTGTGCCTCACCGACCGCGAGCGGATCCTGGTCTGGGACGGCGAGGGCGGCCACCACGGCGAACACGTCATGGAACAGGTGGCGGACCTGCTCGCCAGCGGCCGCGACACGGCCTTCCGCAGCGACTGCGACGATCTGGACTGCCCGCTGCGGTGGGCCGTCGCCGTGCCGCTCACCGTCGACCACCGGGTCCTGGGCGCCCTGATCGCCTACGCGCCGAGGGAGTCGGCCGTCCTGGCGAGGGCCGCAGGAGAGGTCGCCCGCTGGGTCTGCGTGCAGCTGGAACTCGCGGAGCTCGACCGCTCACGCACCCAGCTCATCGAGGCGGAGATCAGGGCCCTGCGCGCGCAGATCTCCCCGCACTTCATCTTCAACTCCCTCGCCGCCATCGCCTCCTTCGTCCGCACCGACCCCGAGCAGGCCCGTGAACTCCTGCTGGAGTTCGCCGACTTCACCCGCTACTCGTTCCGCAGCCACGGCGACTTCACCACCCTCGCGGACGAACTGCACTCCATCGACCAGTACCTGGCCCTCGTCCGGGCCCGCTTCGGTGAACGGCTCTCGGTCACCCTCCAGGTCGCGCCGGAGGTGCTGCCCGTCGCCCTGCCGTTCCTCTGCCTCCAGCCCCTCGTCGAGAACGCCGTCAAACACGGGCTCGAAGGAGCGGTCACCTCCAGCCGCATCACCATCAGCGCCCTGGACGCCGGCTCTGAGGCCGAGGTGGTCATCGAGGACGACGGCATCGGCATGGACCCCGAACGGCTGCGCCACATCCTGCGCGGCGAAGGCGGCAAGTCCACCGGGGTCGGCCTGCTCAACGTGGACGAACGGCTGCGCCAGGTGTACGGCGACGACTACGGGCTCGTCATCGAGACGGGCATCGGGGCCGGAATGCGGATCACGGTACGGCTGCCGAAGTACCGCGCCGGGGTGCACGGTTCCTGAGAGGCGGCCGACGGCCTCTCAGTACAGGTGGATCGAGAGGTGTCCCAGGGGCAGCCCCAGCTGCCAGGCCGGCGTCCACACCTGCGCCGCCGCCCCCTCCGGGTCCTGCGGGCCGTCGGCCTGCTCCCGGGGTGGCGAGCCGATCGCGTCGAGGTCGGCCGCCAGCAGTTCGGTGTCCTCCAGCCACCGCCACGCCGCCCGTGCCAGCGCGAGATCCGGGTCGGGGCCGCTCCGCGCCGCGTCCAGCGCGTCGAGCCGCTCGCAGACCCAGCCGCGCCACGGGGTGCCGTACGCCGTCAGCAGTCGCAGCTCGTCCACCCGGGTGGCGGGCAGCGACTCGGCCACCGCACCGTCGGAGAGGAAGACCGTGAGGGCGAGTGCGTCACGCCCCGCCCGGTACTCCAGCGTGGCCGGCTCCATCAGCTCACCGGTCCGCAGCAGTTCGTCTGCGATGTACTCCGCGTACATCCAGGCCATCGGGATCAGCAGCCCGCCGCCACCGGATCCGTCATGACGTTCCGGACGCATCGCGTCTCGCCCCATTCCGTTCTCGGTACGCCCCCACACGCAGCATTGAACCGGGGGAGCGCGCCCCGCGTGGCCAGAAGGACAGGATCCGTCGACCGGATGTGTCACATACAAGAGGGTGCGATGACCGCAGAGCCCGGGAAGGGACCGCACATGAGGCAACTGCTCGGAGCCTACGTGCTGGACGCGCTCCCGGCCCCGGAGGCGCTGGAGGTCTCCCGCCATCTGCAGAGCTGCGACCGCTGCGCCGCCGACTACGTGGCAGTGGCGGAGGCCGCGGCCCTGCTCCCGCTGCTCAGCGAGGAGGACTTCCTGGAGTAGCCCGGCAGATTACGGGAGAGCAGGCGCAGCGCGTAGTACGAACGGGACTTCACGGTCCCGGCCGGAATCCCGAGCACCTCGGCGGTCTCGCCCACGCTCAGTCCCCGGAAGTAGATCTGGACCAGCACCGCCCGGTGCTCCGGGCTGAGGCCGCGCACCGCCTCGCGCACATCGAGCGCGGCGACCGCGGACTCGGCGGTGTCCTCCCCGCACGGGGCGCTCTCCAGCACCGCGTCGCCCACCTCGGCGGGGCGGGCCAGCCGCGACCTGCGGGCGTCGATCGCCAGCCGGCGTCCCACGGTGAACAGCCAGGGCCGCATCGACTCGTAGGGGCCGTCGAAGGCCTCCGGGTGCTGCCAGGCCCGCACCAGGGTCTCCTGGAGCAGATCCTCGGCCCGCTGCCGGTCACCGAAGGTCAGACCGAGCAGAAAGTGAAACAGGGCCGGACCGTGCTCACGCTGCAGATCCGCGAGGGCCCGCTCATCGGTCGTCGTCGTGGTCATGGTGAACGCCCTTCCCCGCGGAGGTCCCTGCCGCCTCGCTGCTGACTCGCGTATACGAACGCATCCGGGGCCCCTGGCAACAGGACAAACGCCACCCCGTGCGACGAGCGGTCGCACGGGGCGGCGAATGGTGCGGTGAGCGGTCGGGCGGTGTCGGCGCGGAGCGGGGAAGCGGGGGCTTACGGGACGACGGTGACGGGCCAGCGCCCCGCCTTCACCAGACGGACGGCCACCGAGCCGATGAAACGGTGGCCCGCCGACTCCGACGCCCCCACCACCACGGCATCCGCCTTGAGCTCGTCCGCGGCCGTCACCAGGCCGTTGTACGGATCACCCCGGAACGTGTGGAACTCCCAGCGAACGTCCCATATGTCCTTCATCCGCTCGGTCGACTCCCGGATCTCATTCACCAGCCCCTCCGCGACCTCTCCGGTCGTATCACCGACCGGCGCGCCGAGCGCGGCACCCGCGGGGAGCACGGGTTGTACGTAGACGAGGGCGAGCATGGCCCGCTGCCGACGGGCGAGCCCGGCGGCATAGGCCGCGGCACGCATGGACGACTCCGAACCGTCGAGGCCCGCGACGATCACTTTTGGGCCGTCTGTGCCACGTTCGAACTGGTGAGGCTGCTGGTCTGTCACGGCAGTGAGGCTATCCGCTGCCCTGCGGCCCGCCCGTCCGGGCTCTCGGCGGCCGGTGCGCGTGGACGCCGGTTGCCGCGGACGGGCTCCCCCCATTGGGTGCAAAACCCCGCACGACCGGTGTCGTTGAGGTGGGTGGGAGACCGGACGTGCGAGCAGTTGGTCATGAAAAACGATCAGAGGCTGCCGATGCGCAGGACGCTGCTGAGGCTGGCCGCCGGACTGGGCGCGGCCTCCCTCGTGCGCCTGGTCGCCGCGGACACCGCAGGCACTCCGTTCCGGCGCCCCGCGGCGCCGTCCGACGCCGCGGCGGGGCCGCCGGCGGCTCTCCGGACCAAGCCGCTGTCCTATCGTCTGAGCCCCATGACAGCGAACACTCCGCACTACCGCCCCGCGGCGCCCCCCGTCCGCACCCGGCCGTTCGAGAAGCTGCCCGACATCGGGCACGCGATGGTGCTGACCTTCGACGACGGCCCGGACCCGCTCTACACCCCGCACATCCTGGACACGCTGCGCAAGCACGACGTACGGGCCATGTTCTTCCTCTGCGGCGAGATGGCCAACGACAACCAGGACCTGGTGCGCAGAATCTCCGAGGACGGACACACGGTGGGCAACCACTCGTGGACGCATCCGCTGGTCACCAAGCTCTCGCGGGCGGGCATCACCGATGAGCTGGGGCGCACCAGCGAGGTGATCGAGAAGATCACCGGTGCGCCGCCGCTCTGGTACCGGGCGCCCTACGGGGCCTGGAACCGTAATTCCTTCGAGATCGGCGCGGCGATGGGCATGGAGCCGATGGCCTGGACGGTGGACACGCTGGACTGGACGGTTCCGGGTACCGACAGCATCGTCCACCGGGTCAGGGAGGGTGCCGCACCCGGCGTCGTGGTGCTGTCGCACGACGCGGGCGGCAACCGTTCGCAGAGCGTGGCCGCGCTGGGGCGCTATCTGCCCGAGCTGCTGGACGAGGGCTACCGGCTCACCGTGCCGCAGCGCCGTTGAGCCGTGTGGCGGCCGCTGCCGGGGGGACGGGACCGCCCCCCCGGCAGCGGTTGTCAGCGCGTCGCGACCAGTCGGGCGAAGACCACGACGTTGCCGTCGTAGCCGTTGGCCTTGGTGAATCCGCCACCGCAGGTGATGACCCGCAGTTCCGCCTTGCCGGTGTCGCCGTACACCCGGGCACCGGGAAAGTCGTTCTTCGCGAAGACCTCGACACCGTAGACCTCGAAGACGGCGACCCGGTCGTCGCTGCGGGTGATCTCGACGCGGTTGCCCTTCTTCATCGAACCCAGGCTGTAGAAGACGGCCGGGCCCGCCTCGTTGTCCACGTGGCCGACGACGACCGAGGTCCCCAGCTGCCCCGGCGCGATGCCGTTCTGGTACCAGCCCGCGAGATTGGGGTCCTGCGGGGGCGGCGTCTCGATCCAGCCGTCCGGGTCCAGGTTCACGTCGATGACGGGCGCGTCGACTTGGATCGAGCGGATGGCGACGCGGTCGACGGGGGCGTACGCCAGCGGCTTGACCACCGGCCCCGGCGCGGGTGCCGAGGGCGCTGCCTTCTGGTGGCCGACCGATGTGGCGGCGACCGGCTGCGGCGGTCCGGGCGAGAGGTCCGCGCCGTTCCGCATCAGTGCGAGACCGGTGAGCATCACCAGGGCGAGCGCGCCCCAGGGCGAGTGCCCGATCCGTTCGGGGTGCCAGTTGTCCCGGCCCATGGTTCTCCCTTCGTCGCGACGAGGGGAACGCTAGGCGCGGGGCGGCCGGGCGGCGATCAGGGAGGGGCGAACGGGTGGCGGCCGGGTGGGCGGCTGCGTATCGGAGTAGTGCGCGGATAAAAGTTCTGACGCTCTGTGACCTGCGGATCCATCAGTTTCTCCGGTGTCCGCACGGTGTGTCGGATCACCGGGGTGGAGCAGCGCCGAAATGCGGTGGATCAAGGATCTGGTGAGGGTTCGTCATGGGAGGCGTTCTCGTCGATCCATCCCGGTGCACCGAGCTCCGGGGGCGCTTCCCGCTGGAGGTTCGAACGATGCGTGCTACACGCGCTCTCGTTGTCGCCGCGACCGCCGTCGCCGCCCTCGGGCTCGGCGCCCCGATGGCAGCAGCCGGTGGAGACGTCGGGAACGGCCAGAACAACGGGAACAGCCAGAACGACTGGAACGACCCGGGCAACTGGGACAACGGCAATGGCAACGGCAACGGCAACGGCAACGGAAACGGGAACGGGAACAACAACGGAAACGGCAATGGCAATGGGAACAACAACGGCAACGGGAACGGCCGCAACAACGGCCCGAACAACGTGACCGTCGATCCCGAGCGCGTGCACCAGGGCGCTGCCATGCAGGTCAGCGCCGAGGGCTGCGGCCGAGGCGGCAGTGTCTCGTCCAACGCCTTCCGGACCACGCGGCTTTCGGCGGGCCGGGTCGGTCACGCCAGGGTCCGGATCCTCAACGACGCGACGCCCGGCTCCTACAACCTGACGGTGCGCTGCGACGGCACCGACCGGACGGCCGGACACCGGTTCACCGTGCTCAACAGCCGTGGCGCACAGGGCGGCCTCGGCGGCTCGATGGCCGCGAGCCCGGCGGACATGGGCGTAGGCGCGGGCCTGGTCGCCTCGGCGGCCCTCGGCGGAGGTATGTACATCATGCGCCGCCGGAGGAACAGCCATGGGGCGGTCTGACCTCGCGGACATAGCTGCCGGACCCATAACCACGTCGCCCCGAGTCCTGTGAAAGGACCCGGGGCGACTTCCGTTCCCGCCGGCGGTGCCGGTCAGCGCGAGCGGTTCTCCCTGCGTCGCCGCGCCACGAAGACGGTGCTGGTCGCGGCGGCCACGGCCAGCGCGGTGCCGCCCACGATCATCGCGGTGTTCGGGCTGTCGATGCTGCCGCCGAGGCCACCCTGAACGCCGGCGGGCGAGGCCGTCGAACTCGTGGTGCTCGTGGAGCTGGTGGTGGGCTTGCTCGTGGCCGCGCTGATCGTGAGGTTCACCTTCGCCGTGGAGCTCGGCGATGTGTTGCAGGTGAACGTCACCTCGTACGCGGCGGCCGGTTTGGCATCCCAGTCGACCGTTGCCCTGGCGGTGCCGCCCCTGGGGATGGTGACGGTGTCGAACACCCCGGAGGACGCCGTGGCCGTCGTCGAGCACCCCTTGGCGGCCAGGGTCACCTGGCCGCCCGGCGCGATCACCGAAGGCGTGACGGTGTATCCGCTCCCGTTGGAGGGCCCGCCCGTAGAAGCGGCATACGCGGTCACGGCCGGGGCGGTCAGGGCGAATGCCGCCGCGCCGAGCAGAGCGACGGGAGCGACACGTATTGCGCGCATGGTGATTCCTCCGGGTCCCCGAGGAGCAGTTGCGGAACGGATTCCCGCAAAGCATCAGAAATGCACCTCGATGCCGCCAACGCTAGAAGTGGTGCATTTCGCCCGCGATCGGAGTCGTCCAATGGTGCGCCGCTGTCCCCCGAGCGGCGCACCCCGGGGCCTGACAGGCACTAACCCCCCGACGCCCTGGGGAACAGGTCGAGGAACGGCGCGGCGGTGGCCGAGAGGCCCCGGCCGAAGGGCGAGTCGAAGTCCCAGATCAGGAAGAGCAGAAAGGCGATCAGGACGCTGAAGAGGCCGGCCAGCAGGAGTTCCCGGAAAGTGCGCCGGATCTGCAGCGTGAAGATCAGCCCCACGGTCACCAGCGCCCCGATGATCAGCCCGAACCAGACGACCCCGGGCATGGTGGCCCCGGCGCTCTGCCCGCGCGCGCTGCGGGCGTCGTCGGCCGCGGCGATCTGGTCGACCAGCGGCTGGTAGGCCTGCCCCTCGTGGTCCGTCCTCGGCTTGTAGTCGGTGACATCGGCGCGCACCCGGTCCAGGAGCTGCGAGCCGCGGTCGTCGAGCCTGCCGTGGTCGATCATGGTCTGCCACTCGTCGTGCACGACGAAGCTGACGTAGGCGTCGACATCGGCGCGGATCCGGGTGCGTACCTCGACCGGGTAGACGGACGAGCGCGCGTCGACCTCGTGGAGTGCCTGTGCCTCCTGGCGGACGTACTCCTGGGCCGCTCCGCGGCCCTCCCAGACGCCCGCGATGGCGAGACCCAGCACGATCGCGTAGACCACGCCGATCATCATCGTCATGTACTCGATGACGTCAGGGGTTTCGGACGGGTCGTCATCCTCGGGGAGCCGGCGGTTGTTGAGTACGGCGATGGTCAGCACCACGGCGGTGGCCGCGACCATGGCGAAGGTGAGAACAAGCCATTCCGACATGTGGGTCTCCGAAGGTCATCGGGAGCGGGGCCGCAGCACGGCGACGGCGAACACCGCGGGGGCTGTGATCATCAAGGCGAGCGTGACCAGGGAGGTATGGCGCTCCGGGGCCTTCCGGACCGGTCTGCGGTAGGCGGGCAGGGCCACCGGCCGGGGCGTGGGGCGCACAGACGGTGGCGGTGGCGGTGGCGGTGACGGTGAGGGTGAGGGGGACGGAGGGGGAGGCGGTGGGGGAGGCAGCGGGGGTGCCTCCTCCGGCACGGGCGGCGGTGGCGCGT
>CBRG010000189.1 GCA_000470535.1 Streptomyces sp. AW19M42 | reverse complement strand
CCCCCCCCGACGGGCCGAGTACGCACGGGACATGGGGTACGTACGGTCCGTGCTGCGGGCCGGCAACGAACGCGCCAACACCATCGCCGACGCGACGCTGGCGCAGGTGCGGGAGGCGATGGGGAGTCCGGACCCGGACCGCTCGTCGTGACCGGTCACTGACGTGTCAACGAGTCCCGCCTGCGCAGGAGTTCGGCCAGGCCACGTCGGGTGGCGGCGATGACCACCCGGTCGGTGGGCTGGAGTACGTAACCGGGGTGCAGGTTCCACACCAGGCCGCCGGGCTGCTGCTGTTCCGCGCCGGTGCCGGTGCCCGGTGCCTGCGGGGGCGGGACGGGCGCCGCCAGGTCCGGGCGGCGGTCGGCGGGCGGGGCGACGTCCAGGGCGAGGACCCGCCAGGCGCCGGACCGGAACGCCTGCTCCACCGTCCGGCCCTCCAGCTGCGGGTGCCCGGCCACCTCGACCGCGGCGAACAGCATCACCTTCCGCTCGACCGGTACCGCGCCCAGGATCTGGCGGCCCATCATGGCGACCGCGAACGAGGGCGCGGCCAGATGGGAGACCGAGCGGGAGCGGGTCAGCGCCTGCGGGTGGGCGGTGCGCAGGGTGCGGTAGACGGCGGTGGCGAACTCGTCGTCGAACAGGCGCAGCGTCACCCGCAGGTTCGGCTTGACCGAGCGGGCGTACAGCGCGGCCTCCAGGTTGGTGGTGTCGATGCTGGTCAGGGCGAGCAGGGCGCGGGAACGCCGGATCTTAGCCGCCTCCAGCACGCCCTCCTGCGTGACGTCTCCGATGACCACCGGCACGTGCAGCCGCCGGGCCACCGGGATGCCGCGCGCGTCCGGGTCGTCCTCCACGCAGACCACGGGGATGCCGAGTTCGCGCAGCTGGACCAGGACGCGGGTGCCGATCTTGCCGAGGCCCAGCAGCACCACGTGTCCGGACAGGCCGCGCGGCGGGCGGCGCAGCGAGGAGGCGGTGCGGAGCGAACCGAAGGCCTCCAGCACCCCGGCCACCAGCAGCGGCAGCAGCATCAACCCGGCGACACCGGAGAGGATCTGGATGATCTGGCGGGCCGTGGGGTCACCGATGGCCGGGTCGCCCATCGCGAACAGGTCGAGCAGGGTCAGGTACGCGGCGTGCAGCGGCTTGTCCCCGGTGGTGAACGTGGACGCCACCGCGAGCCCGAGGACGGCCGTGCCGACACCCAGCGCGGACCAGCGCAGCCGGCGCGAGAAGAACTGGCTCAGCGGCGCGCTCCTGCCCCCCATCCGTGGCGTCCGCGCGGCAGGGCCGTTCCGGCTGACGGCCTCCAGGACGATGGTGCCGCGCCCGGTCGCCGCGGCCACCTCGGTCTGGTCGGGCAGCAGCCGGGGGCCCTCGTCGCCACTGCTGTCGGAGCCCTCTGTGCCCGCCGGGTCGTGGGTGGTGGAGGAGAGCAGGGCCAGGGTGCACAGGCCGGGGTCCGCGACCTGGCCGTCCCGGGGCGGGGTGCGTTCGGCGGCCCGCAGGAGCAGGCCCTCCGCCCGGATCACCTTGCTGGACCCGGCGAGCGCGGTCGCCGCGAGGGCGGGGGCGGCGGTGTCCGCGTCGGACAGGACGGTGGTGGAGGCGTCCAGCGCGGTGTGGTCGAGCCCCGGAGACGCGACGGCGGCCGCCTGGTCGAGCAGGGCCTCCAGGTGCTGGCCGAGCTTCCGGTTGTAGAGCCGGATCACCAGCCGGACACGGGGGTTGAGCCGTCGGGCGGTCAGCGCGGCGCGGATGTTGCGCTCGTCGTCGTCGTAGACGAGGGCCAGCGCGGCGGCCGTGTCGACACCGGCCTCCTCCAGCGCCTCGTCGGACGGCTCGTGCGCCTGGAGGATGCGCACCGCCTCCACACCGGCGTTGGTGTCGCTGTCGCCGCTGCCGGCGCCGTTCCCGCCGTTGCGGTTCATCGCCGACGACATCCGGCCGAACAGGGCCGCTGCCCGCCCCCGCCCGGTCAGCGCCACCTCCGGCCGCCTCGGATCGGGCCCCGGCGGCAGGACGAGGGTGACCCGCTCCCCGTAGACGTAGCGCAGTTCCACGGCCAGCCGCTGGGCGAGCGCGTCGTCGCCGCAGACGACCATGTGGCCGGAGAACGGGGAGCGTTGGGGTTGCTGTGGGAGTGGGGGCACATGACCCAGCATGCCTGTTCCCTTCCGGAGGCTAGGGCCTGTCGTCGAACTGCCGTCGTGTCACTGGTCTGCGAGTGTTCCTGACGGTGGCCGGGCGAGGAGTTGGCGGGGGTCCGCTGCCCGGCTGATCGCCGTCTCCACCGCCGCGATCCGGTCCGCGAGCAGGCCGAGTGCGGCCACCGCACGGGTCACGGGGTCGCTGTCCGGGCCGCCGAGCGCCTGGCCGCGGAGGTAACCGGCGGTGACGGCGGACCAGCGGGCGGCCCGCTCCGGATCGAGTGTGCCGCGCAGCGCCGCGAGTTTCAGCAGGGCGGCCTCCGCGCCCGTGGTGAGCGTCTGGGCCTCGCCCGCGTAGTGGTCGTCGATGACGTCGGACAGTTCGGCGTCGTTCATCACGGGCACGATCCGCTCCGCGATCCGGTTCATGTTGCGGTACGAGCCCTGCAGCCGGAACGGCGGCTCCGTGCGCGTTGCGTCCGTCTGCGCCGCCGAGGCGATGTAGGCGGCGTTGACCGCGAGAACGGTGTCCCGGGCGGTGAGCAGATGGCGCAGCACGGCCACGACGCGTTCCACCTCGGCGGGCGCGTACGGGTGCTGCAACCGGCCGGCGGCGGAGGAGGGTTCCGTGCCGGCGGCGAGCCGCAGCAGCAGCGCCAGGTCCTCGCGGGAGCGTCCGGCGAGCGGGGCCAGTACCGGATTGGCGGTCAGCGCGTTCTCCACGAAGCTCAGCGCGAAGACGTCCTCCCGGCCGCTCAGCACCTCGCCGAGGTTCCACACGTCGGCCCGGTTGGCGAGCATGTCGGGAATCCGGAACTGCTCCCCGGACTCGGTGTACGGGTTGCCCGCCATGCACACCGCGAACCGCTTGCCCCGCAGGTCGTAGCTGCGCGGTTCACCGTCCCGCACCCCCTCGATCCGGCGGGTGGCGTCGCAGAGCGGGATGAACTTCTGGAGCAGCTCCGGTGAGGTGTGCTGGATGTCGTCGAGGTGGAGCAGGGTGTTGTTCCCCGCCTCCAGCGCGAAGTTGATCTTCTCGATCTCCTGACGCGCGGTCGCGCTCCGCGCCTGCGCGGGGTCCAGCGACGTCACGTCGTGGCCCAGGTTCGGGCCGCTGATCTTCACGAGGACCATGCCGAGCCGGTCGGCCACGTACTCCATCAGCGTCGTCTTGCCGTAGCCGGGCGGCGACACGAGCAGCAGCAGACCCTGCGAGTCGGTGCGCCGGTCGGCGTCCGCGGTGCCGAGCTGCTTGGCGAGGCTGTCCCCGATCAGCGGCAGGTACACCTCGTCGAGCAGCCGGTTGCGGACAAACGCCGACATCACGCGCGGCCGGTGGTCGTCCAGCCGCAGCCGGGTGCGCTCGGCCGAGGCCAGCGCGGTGCGCCGGCGCTGGTAGGCGCGGAAGCCGGGGACGGTGACTTCACGGAACTCGTCGGTACGGAAGAGGAGTTCGTCGATCCGGACCGGCAGCCGGCCCCGGTCGATGCGCGGGTGGACACCGAGGAGCCCGTCCACGGTCGCGGTGAGCGGGGCCTCGCCCTCGTACCGGCGGGTGGCCGGTTCCGGGCACAGCTCCACGGCGACGGCCTCCGCGAGATCGCCCGCGTCCAGCTCGCAGCCGCCCGCGCGGGAGTACGCGGCGAGCCAGCCCTCGACGAGCTGGCGGCGGGCCGGCAGATCGTCCCCGAGCGCCGCGAGATCCTCGTCGTAGGCCGAAGTCCCGGTCGTACGACGGAACTTGTCGAGGAAGGTGCGGACCGAGGCGCTGGTCACGAACCCGTCCGGACCGCTCGTCAGCTCCTCGAAGAGGTACCCGGCGACGGCACGCGCGCCCTCGCCCCCGATGGCACCGGCCCACTCGTCCTGGAGCGCGGCGACGGCCGGGGCGAGCCCGAAGGTGTCGCGGGCGCGGGCCAGCGAACGGGCCCGGAGCGTCCAGGAGGTCCGCCGGGCCTCGTCCGTGCCGTGCGCCCAGAACAGCTGGGCGGCGGCCCGGACGGCGGCCGGGCAGCGCAGCAGCCCGGCCCCGGCGCGCAGTCGCAGCAGCACGGTCAGGATCGCGGTGGCGTCCTCGTCGTGGACCCCGCGCTGATACCCCTCGTCGTACGCGTCGGCCGCCGACTTGCGTACCAGAGAGCCTAGTTCGGCCGGACCCAGCGCGGTCAGCCGGTCCGCGCCGTCCTCGGCCAGCAGCCGGGCGGCCAGGTGCTCGCCCCGGTAGACGGTCGCGGACTCGGAGGGCAGTTGCTGGTCCCAGTACGGGCGGGTCGCACCGAAGTCCGGGTCCGTCACCGGCATCCGGTAGTCCGTACCGGTGACGGCGAACGCGAGCCCGTCCCCCTGGGGGACCAGCGTCAGATCGAACGGCTGGGTGTTCACGGCGAACCGGTGACGGCCCAGCCGGATGGTGGCCCCGCCGTCCGCGTACAGCTCGCTGCGGTCGCGCAGCGCCCGTCCTGCCTCCTGGCGGGCGGCGAGCAGTTGCCCGTCCAGCTCCTCCGCCCGGATCGTGTCACCGAGTTCGCGCAGCTCGGCGGCGGTACGGCGGACCTTGGCGACCATCGGGTCGGAGGCGAAGTAGGTGTGGACGGCGTCCGCGTCGGGCAGTGCGGCGCTGCGCCGGGACACCGTGTCCAGCACCCGGGCGGCGGACTGGGCGAGGCGTTCCGTTCGGCGGGCGAGGGCGTCCTGAAGGATCTGCCCGCGGGCCGAGAACGCCTCGTACACCTCCGTCCGCCGCTCGCCCAGCGCGGTCAGGAAGTCGTCGAACTCGGTGAACCGCGCCTCCAGGTTCTCCAGCTGCAGCAACAGCCGCGCGAGCTGCTCGTCACAGGCCTCCGGCGTGGAGGCGGCGGCCAGCGCGCCCGTCACCGCCTGTCCCAGCAGCGCGAACTCGGCGGCGAACTCGGCCCGGCCCTCGTGGTCCAGGAGCTCGCGGCGGCGGGCGTCGAGAACGGCACGGACCCGGTTCACCCCGCCGAGCACGTCCGCGATCCGTTCCAGGATCGAGGTGCGGACCACGCCGTCACCGATGTCCAGCCCGGCGACGACGTCGGTGACCGTGCTCAGTCCGTCCGTCATCCCCGTCAGCCGGTCACCGAGCGCGGCGGAGTCGGTCACGGTGGCGAGCGCCGACGCCTCCTCGGTGAGGCGGGCGATGTCCGCGTGGTAGCCGGCGAACGCGTCGTCCCTGGCCAGGAACGCGACCGCGCGCCGGCCCGCGGACGCGAGGTCGTCCGCGGTGGCGGCGGTGAGCTCCGCGATCCGCTCGGTGTCCGCGTACCGCATCTCGCCCAGCGTGGCCAGATGGCCGTGCGCGCCCCGGAGTTCGGTGAGCCGGTTCACCCAGTCGGCGGCGGACCGCGGGGCCTCGCCACGGACCCGGCGCACCAGCGCGCCGATCCGCTCCGCGCTCACGTCGAGCGCCTCCGCGGCCTGCCGGGTCAGTTCCTGGACGCCCTCGAACTCCGAGAGGACCTGCTGCGCGGTGTCCCGGAGCGCGGTCAACGGCTGGGCCAGATCGCCCAGTTCGGTGTCGCCCAGCCAGTGGTAGCGGTCGGCCGCGCGGGTGCAGTCGGCCACCAGCCGCGCGTAGACCGCTGCGGTCGGCGCTGTCCCGTCCGCGCTCTGCGCGAGCGCGAGGCAGTCGGAGATGCCGCGCACCAGGTCCGCGTTGCCGATCCTGGCCAGCGGACCGGTGCCGGCGGGGCGGGAGGCGGCGTAGGTGTCGGAGACGTACGGCGTCTGCCAGCGCTGGAGGAGGTGGACCCGCGCCGGCCCGGCGTCCGGGCCCTCCACCGGGTCCCGGAGGAGGACGAGCGTCCCGTCGTCGAGCAGGGCGTGCCCCCGGCCCTGGAGCGGGGTGGCGACCTCCTGGCGGATCACGTTGTACGGGAGCAGCAGGCTGCGGCCGTCGTCCCCGTCCCCGGAGCGGAACGCGTAGAGCACGTCCTCGCCGTTGGGGGAGCGGACGGCCCCCTCGAAGACCGGCTCGGTGAGCGGCCGCGCGATGTCGAAGGTCTTGGCGGCGCCGGTGGTCAGGTAGAAGCCGCCGGGGAAGATGATCCCCTGGTCCTCGGGGAGCCGGTGGCAGGCCGGGCCGATGCCGTCCAGCCGCCGCACCGTGCCGAGGAGAGCGTTGAACACGAGGTGGCGGGCGGCCTCCTCCTTGTACGGGCGGACGCGGAGCAGGACGAGCGGGCCCAGCTCGGCGTACTCGACCTCGGCGTCCGCGAGCGACTGGAGCGGCTCGGTGACCGGCTCCTGATAGATCCCGTCCGGGGTGTCCGTGTCGTTGACGGTCTTGACGGTGAGGTGGCCGCCGAGGGTGGAGACGAACAGCCGCGCGTCGCCGCCGTCGCCCGTCCCCCCGATCGCGATGTGCGGGTGCCGGCCAGGGATGTGGGCCTCGCGCCCGGCCACGGTCCAGGTGAAGTCGTGCGAGGGCGGGAACACGTGGTCGCGCTCGCCCCGGGCGTCCAGGAACGCGCCGGGCGAGCCGTCCGCGTCGAGCGCCCAGCGCAGGACGCGGATGTCCTTCGCGCTCTCGCCGGTCCGGAACACGGCGAGGAGCCGGCCGTCGGTACGGCGCAGCCGCAGCAGCCGGGCGTCGCGGTAGTAGCGGTGCAGCCCGTCGAACTCGCGGACGAAGCCCTCGTCGGTGAGGAGCGGGTCCGTGCCGGGGGCCAGCTCGGCGTCGTACAGCGCGAGTACGTCGTCGACGGCGGGCTCGTCGCGCCGGCCGGGGCCGCGTTCGAAGCCGAACAGCAGGTGGCCGCAGAGCGCGACGAGGTCGCGGGGGGTGGAGGGCTGCTCGGTACGGATCTGCTCGTTGCCGCCGAGCAGGCGCAGGGCGGTGGAGCCGAACTCCTCGGTGCGGCGGGAGTTGAGCGCCTCGGCCCTGCGTGTCAGCTCGGTGGCCTGTGCGGCGAGCCGCCTGCGCAGCACGTCGTAGGCCCCGGCCTCCACGGGGCCGCCCGGGGGCGGCGGGGTTCCGGTGTCCATGCGGTGCGGCTCCTTGCGGGGTGGGCGAATGTACGGCGCCGGGGGCGCGGGGCGTTGTCCTCAATCGCCGGACGGGCTTGATTCGGCGGGCGTTTCGTTGCGCCCGTGCGGTGGACCGTGGCTGCGGTCCGTCCTCAATCACCGGACGGGCTTGGTTTCGGCCGCCGCTGTCGGGCTCGATGCGGCAACCCCAGCCCGCCCGGCGACGGAGGACACCGGGTTCGGCTACGAGACCGGCGTGCCGTTGCGCGCGGGCGCCGCACCGTTCAGCGGCAGGTCCGCGAGGCCCAGCGCGCGGGCGTGGTCCAGGAGCTCGCGGACCTGGTCGGCACCCACGCCCCCCGCCCCCGGCGCCGCCATCATCCGCATCAGCAGCGCCGACACCGTCAGGTTCTGCACATCACCCGACGACACCGAGCCCAGCACCTTCGTCAGATCGTCCGTGAACGAAGACGTGCCGTTCAGCCACGGCCCCGCGAGGGCCTTCGCCGTGTCCGAGTTCCCGACGAAGCCGTCGAGGCTCTTGCCCATGGAGATGGACGAGACCAGCCGGTCGAAGAAGACCGACTCCCCGCCGACGATGTCGATGTCCGCGTTCTCCAGCCCGGCCGACACGATCGTGGCCTGCGCCTCGGCAACCTGCCGCTGCACATCGAGGCCGGCGAGCCGGATCTCCTTCTCCGCCTCAAGACGCAGCCGGTACTCCTCGTGCCCGCGCGAAGCGTCGTCCAGCGCCGCCATCGCGGCCGCCTTGTCGGTGAGCCCCGCCGCCTCGGCCTTCAGCTTCTCGCCGATCATCGCCGCGTCGGCCGTCGCCTGGGCCTGCGTACCCTCGGCCTCGGCCAGCGCCTTGAGCCGCGCGCCCTCCGCCTCGGCCCTGAGCCGGGCGGACGTCGCCTCGGCCTCGGCCAGGCCGGTCTTCTCGATGACCTCGGCCGCCGCGTCCCGCACCTGCACGTCCGCGAGACCGGCCGCGGCCGACTCCGCCTGGACGCCCTCGGCCAGCCGCAGCTTCGCACGGGCGTCCAGGTCCGCCGTCTTCAGCCGGGCTTCCGCGAGCGTGAGCTGCTCGGCCGCCCGGTGCGTGGCCGCCGCCTCGGCGGCCTCCGCCGCCTTGATGTCCTTGACCAGCAGCTCCTGCGCCTCCGCCTCCGCGGCGATGATCACCGACTTGCGGGTGCGCTCGGACTCCTCGACAGAGCGCAGCGTCTTGATGGACTCCTCCTGCTCGGCGACCGTACGGTCGACCGCGATCCGCTCCCGGATCACGTCCGCGACCTCGCGGCGCTCGGCCTCGACCTCCTTCGTCGCGGCGATCCGGTTCAGCTCGGTCTGCCGCTCGCGCCCGATGACCTCGATCATCCGGTCCTTCTCGATGCGCTCGTTCTCCACCGCGATGACGCGCTCGCGGTTCTTCTGCGCGACCGCGATCTCCCGTGCCTGGTTCTCCCGCTGGATGCCGAGCTGCTCCTCGGTCTTGATGAACGCGCCCTGCGCGCCGAGGCGTTCCTCCTCCTGGACCCGGGCGGTCACCGCCTCCTCGCGGGCGCGCAGCGTCTCGACCTCGCGGTGCTGCTTGATCTCGGCCTCGGCCTGGCGGCGCTCCAGCTCCAGGATGGTCTCCCGGGCGTCCACGTCCTGCCGGGTGATCTCCTTCTGCTCGGTGCGCTGGTACTCGTTGGTGCGTACGTGCTCGATCGCGGTCAGCTCGGTGATCTTCCGAATCCCCTGCGCGTCAAGGATGTTGGCGCCGTCGAGCTGCGTCATCGGCGTCTGCTCAAGGAAGTCGATCGCGGCGTCGTCCAGGTGGTAGCCGTTCAGATCGGTGCCGATGACCCGGATGATCCGGTCCCGGAACTCCTCGCGCTTGGTGTACAGGTCGACGAAGTCCAGCTGCTTGCCGACGGTCTTCAGCGCCTCGGAGAACTTCGCGGCGAAGAACTCCTGGATCGCGACCTTGTCGCTGGCCCGTTCCGTCCCGATGGCCTGGGCGACCTTGATGACGTCCTCGACGGTCTTGTTGACCCGGACGAAGAACGTGATGTGGATGTCGGCGCGGATGTTGTCCTGGCAGATCAGGCCCTCGCGCCCGGTGCGCCGGATCTCGATGGTCTTCACTGAGATGTCCATCGATTCGGCCTTGTGCAGCACCGGCAGGACGACGGCACCGGTGAAGGTCACATCGACCTTCTTGGTCTTGGAGATGATCAGGGCCTTGCCCTGCTCGACCTTGCGGAAGAGCCGGGTGACGATCAGCAGCAGAGCGATCGCGATGAGCAGGACCACGGCGATGAGCAGGCCGAGGCCCAAGGAGATGGCTTCCATGACAGTCCTTGGCGGCTGGTGGTTCGGAAAATGAGAGGGAGGAGGGGCGCGCGCCTCAGCACCCCGGCGAACGGGGCGTGGCAGCACGCACCTGAGGTACGGACATACGGCGCGGACCCGCTGCACGGACGTGCGGCGGAGATCGGCAGCGGACACGGGCAGTGGACACGGCAGCGGAGACGGGCCGTGCGGCGCGCGGTAGGTGAACGCGGCGGGGCTCAGCCGGTGTGGCCGGGGGCGGCGCGCCGGTGCGCGGGCAGCGGCTGCGGCGGCCCCGGGTCGAGCGCCTTGTCGTACGGCGAGACCCAGAAGAACTCGCCCGCGTCGTCGTACGCGTACAGCAGCCCGGAACTCCCCGCCGTCAGCTCCGCGTCGGCCGGTCGCAACTGCCGGACCTGGACGATCGCGGTGGACCCGTCGGCCGCGGCGACCTCGGCCTGGCCGAAGTCCGGACCGACCGAGCCGGTACGGACCGTGCACACCCGGCCCAGGAAGTCCTGGCGCGATGGAGGAGGCTGGTCCGGGAAGAAGCGGCGGAAGTGGTGCACGAGCACCCGGACCACGGCCCAGGCGATCAGCAGCGCGCCGGCGAGGATGCCGAGCGCGAGCGCGGCCCGGGTGGTGCCGGTGACCGCGCTGCGGTGCAGCAGGACCGAACCGGTCAGCGAGGCGAACCAGGCGACGGCCACCATGACGGACACCGAGACGGCGACCGGCACACCGCCGACCCCGGCGAGATCGGCGTCGAGGTCCGCGTCGAACGAGTGGTGGTCGGCGGCCCCCGCCAGCACGAGCAGCCAGAAGGCGATGACGACGACGAGCGCCGCGGCGAAGAGAACGGCCGGGAAGGACAACGTCGCCGTCAGGAACTCACTCACCGGTTCCACCCCCTGCCTTCCCGCCGGCAGGACTTGCCGGCGTCTGCGCGCGGTCCGGCGGTGACCAGGTGCTGCGGTACCGCTGTGAGCGGTACCGCAGCAGCCGGGTCGCCCCCGTCCCCCGTAGCACCCCCGTGTTTCCCCCGTGGTCCCCCGGTTGGTGCTGACCGGATCGTGCCATCCGGTGACGGGCCGTCGCATTGCCGGAGTACGGCAATCTTTCTCCGTCCTCGGTGCCGGGCACCGGCACCGGACCACAGGCGTTGGGTAAATGTCAGCAACGAGTCAGAACTGGAGGCGGGCCGTGCCTGAGCCGGAGATTCCCGACAGCTTTCTGGAGGGCTACGCCCGGATCCTGGGCGATGTGGCCGTCACCGGTCGGCGGCTCACCCGGGAGGAGCTGGAGATCCGCCGGGCCCTGGGCCGGCAGGCCGCCGAGGCAGGACATCAGCTGCGCGCCCTGGTCCGTATGCACCTGGCCGAGACCCGCACCGCCTGGCCGGGCGCGGCTCCCGGCGCCACCGCGGCCACCGTGGCGACGGTCACGGAGTGCGTGCTGGCCGCGGCGGAACAGGCGGTCGACGCGTTCGCGGAGGGCTTCGAGCGGGCCCAGCGGCTCACCGTGCGGCGCGAGGAGGCGGCCCGCCGGGAGTTCATCGACGACCTGCTGTACGGGCGCAGCGACCTGGGCCGGCTCGCGGAGCGGGCCTCACGTTTCGGGCTGCGGCTCTCGCGCGCCCACGCGGTGGCGGTGGCGACGGGCCCGGAGGCGTACACCGAGACGGATGCCGTGCCCCGGCAGGTGGAGTCGGCGCTGCTGGCCCGGTTCAGCGGCCGGAAGATCCTCATCACGACGAAGGACGGACGGCTGATATGCATCGCGCCGGGCAGCCAGCCCGACGTCCTGAGGTACTTCGCCAAGCAGGCGCATGCGGCGACGGACGGCGGCCGGGTCGCCGTCGGCCGTGCCCACCCGGGCCCCGGCGGAGTGGTCCAGTCGTACGACGAGGCCCTCGACGCGCTCGATCTGGCCGACCGGATGGACCTGGACGATCCGGTGCTGTACTCCGCCGATCTGCTGGTCTACCCCGTGCTGACCCGGGACAGACAGGCCATGTCCGAGCTGGTGCGCAGCGAGCTCGGGCCGCTCCAGGAGGCGCGGGGCGGAGCGGAACCGCTGCTCAAGACGTTGTCCGTGTACTTCGAGTCGGGTTGTGTCGCGGCCGAGACGGCCCGCCGGCTCGCGCTGAGCGTGCGCGCCCTCACCTACCGGCTGGAGCGGATCCGCCAGCTGACCGGCTCCGACCCGTCCGACCCGATGCACCGCTACACCCTGCAGACGGCGGTGATCGGGGCCCGGCTGCTGGACTGGCCCGCGAAGGAGGTGTGAGCGCCGCCCGCCTGTCGCCC
>CBRG010000188.1 GCA_000470535.1 Streptomyces sp. AW19M42 | reverse complement strand
CACCGTCTGGTTCTCCGTGCCGTCCGTCGCCGCCGTCCTGCGGCGGCGCGGGGTGCTCCGCCCCGGGACGATGCCCACGCTGCGCTGGAGCCTGTTCTGCGGCGAGGCGCTGCCCCGCGAGACCGCCGAGGCCTGGCAGGCGGCCGCCCCCCGGTCGGTGGTGGAGAACCTGTACGGGCCCACCGAACTGACCATCGCCTGCACGGTGCACCGCTGGGACCCGGTCACCGGGCCGGCGGGCTGCGTCCACGACAACGTGCCGATCGGCCGCCCCTACCCGGGCCTGCATCCGCTGGTGATCGGTGAGAACGGCACCCCAGTGGCGGACGGTCAGGTGGGGGAGCTGTGCATGGCGGGCCCGCAGACCACCCCTGGCTACTGGCGGGCGCCCGAACTCACCGCCGAGCGGTTCTTCCCGTACGAGGGGCGAACCTACTACCGCACCGGCGACCTGGTGCGCAGGCAGGACGACGCCTACGTCTGTCTGGGCCGCAACGACCAGCAGATCAAGGTCGGCGGCTACCGCGTCGAACTGGGCGAGATCGAGGCCGTCCTACGGCGGGCCGGCGCTGTGGAGGCGGTCGCCCTGCAGTGGCCGGACGCCAACACCGTGACCGCTGTCGTCTGCGGCGACGTCGATTCCACGGCGCTCACCGCGGCCTGCGAGGCCACGCTGCCCCCCTACATGACACCCGCCCACATCCATGTGGTGGCCGAGATGCCCGTCAACGGCAACGGCAAGGCCGACCGAGGCGCACTGCGCGACCGCCTCCGGGCCGGCCTGTGACCGCCGCCCCCACCTCTTTACCAAACGCCGCCCGAAGAGAGGCCATTGTGAGCACAGTCGACCAACTCCTCGCCCGCACCCTGGGAATCACCGAGGATCGTCTCACCGGCGATCTCGCCTACCAGTCCGTCCGCGAGTGGGACTCGCTCGGCCACGTCGCGCTCATCGTCGCCCTGGAGCAGGAGTACGGCGTCGAGATCGGCGACGACCTCATGCTGGAACTGCGCACGCTCGGCGCAGTGCGCGCCTTCGCCGACGGCCTGGCGGACCCCGCGGCCGCCGCCGGCTCCACAGCGCCCGCGCCCCGCGCCGGCGCCCCCGACGTAACGCCGCTCGACGGCACCGTCCACCGGGGTCTGGAGAGCGTCACCTTCGACCAGTCCGCCATCACCCTCATCGACGGCGCCGAGGGCACCCTGGAGTACCGGGGCTACAGCATCCACGACCTGGCCGAGCACGCCTCCTTCGAGGAGGTCGCCCACCTGCTGGTCCACGGCCACCTCCCCGACGCTGCCGCCCTCCAGGGCTTCGCCAAGCAGTTGCGCGCGGCCCGCACGCTGCCCGCGCCGGTCCTGGACCTCGTCCGGTCCCTCGCGCACGCCCACCCGATGGAGGCTCTGCGTACCTGCGTCTCGGCGCTCGGCGCGTTCGGCGCCCGCCGGGCGGCGGGCGCCGACGAGAGCTACACGGAGGCCCTCGAAGCCGGAATCGAACTCATCGCCCGCATACCGATGATCGTCGCGGCGCACCACGCCTTCCGCAGCGGCCGTGAACCGCTCTGGCCACGCGAGGATGCCGGCCACGCCGAGGCGTTTCTCACCGTGCTGCTGGGGGAGAAGCCCACCCCGGCCGCGGTCCGCGTGATCGACAAGGGCTTCGTCGTCCACGCCGACCACGGGTCCAACGCCTCCGCGTTCACCGCCCGCGTCGCCATCGGCTGCCGCGCCGACATGACCGCGGCGCTCACCGCCGCCATCGCCGCCTTCTCCGGTTCGGTGCACGGCGGCGCCGCCGAACGGGTCATCGGACTCGTTGACGAGGTCGGCACCCCCGAGAACGCCGAGGCCCACGTCGCCGCCCTCCGGGGCCGGGGCGAGCCCGTTATGGGCTTCGGCCACCGCGTCTACCGCACCGAGGACCCGCGCGTGCGCCATCTGCGTGCCAGCGTCGTCGAGCTGAGCGAGGAACGCGGCGACCGCACCGGCCTCGACATCCTGGACGCGGTCGCCGCCGCGATGCGGCCCTGGCAGCGGCACGGCGTCGCCGCCAACGTCGACCTCTACGCCGGTCTCTCCTACCGCCTCCTGGGGCTGCCGGACGACCTGGCCGTCGCCCTGTTCGTCGTCGGACGGGCGCCCGGCTGGGTGGCTCAGGCGCTGGAGCAGCACGCCAACAACGTCCTCATCCGGCCGCTGCTGGCCTACGCGGGCCCGCGCGGTCTGGCCTACCCCGCGGGAGCCGCGCGATGAGCACCATGCCCGTCTCCTCCCCCCTGCCGTGGCGGCTGCCGGACTTCGCCGAAAAGCACGGCTTCGACCTCGGCGCCGTCCCCTATACCGGCCGCGTCCTGCTGGAATCGCTGCTGAGGGGCGAAGACCCCGCGCAGGCCGCGGTCCTGGGCAAGCGCCTGGCACTCGGCGAGGACCCGGCCCTGGAGATGCCGTTCCGCCCCGCCCGCATCCTGGTGCAGGACTACACCGGCATCCCGCTCCTGGTCGACCTGGCCGTACTGCGCGACCGGGCTGCCGAGCCGGGCCGCGTCAACCCGGCCCTCCCCGTCGACGTGGTCGTCGACCACTCGGTGCAGGCCGACTGGGCGGGCCGCCCGGATGCCCTGGGCCTGAACGAGGCCCTGGAGATGTCCCGCAACCACGAGCGCTACGCCTTTCTCAAGTGGGCCGAAGGCGTCTTCGACGGGGTGCGGGTCATCCCGCCGGGACGCGGCATCGTCCACCAGGTCAATCTGGAACAGCTGGCCACCGTCGTCACCGAGGGCCCCGACGGCTCCCTGATGCCGGACACCGTCCTGGGCACCGACAGCCACACGACCATGGTCAACGGCCTGGGCGTGCTCGGCTGGGGCGTCGGCGGCCTGGAGGCCGAGGCGCAGATGCTGGGCCTGGCCCAGGCGATCCGCATCCCGCCGATCGTGGGGGTGCGGCTGACCGGCACCGTCAGCCCCGGGACATCGCCCACTGACGTGGTCCTGGCTCTGACCCGCCGCCTCCGCGAGGAGAACGTCCAGGGCCTGATGGTGGAGTTCACCGGCCCCGGCGTCGAGGATCTCTCCGCGCCGGACCGCTGCACGGTGGCCAACATGGCCCCCGAGTACGGCGCCATGTCGGCGTTCTTCCCGGTGGACGAGGAGACCCTCGACTACCTGCGGCGAACTGGGCGCGACGAGGCGGCGGTGACCCGCGTACGGGAGTACTGCCGGGAGCAGCGCCTGCTCCGGGAGGGCGCCGAGCCCGCCTTCCGGCGAACCCTCACCTTCGACCTGGGCGAGGTGGGCCCGGGCCTGGCCGGCCCCAGCCGCCCCGACCAGCGCATCTCCCTGGGCGAACTGCCGGGTTCGCTGGCCGCGCTCTGCCCGCAGGGTCTGCGGAGCGAGGCCGGTGTCCAGGACGGTGACCTCGTCGTCGCCGCCATCACCTCCTGCACCAGCACCTCCAACCCCAAGGCCATGCTCGCCGCCGGCCTGCTCGCGAAGCGCGCCGTCGAGCGCGGTCTCCGCGTGCCCGCCCACGTCAAGACCAGCCTGTCGCCCGGCTCCAGAGCCGTCACCCGCTACCTGGCCGACGCCGGACTCCTCACCGACCTGGAGACGCTCGGCTTCCACGTCGCCGGGTACGGCTGCATGACCTGCAACGGCGGTAGCGGCCCCCTCAACGAGGGCATCGGCGAGGCCGTCGACCGCGCGGACCTGACCGTGGCCGCCGTACTGAGCGGCAATCGGAATTTCGCCTCCCGGGTCCACAGCCAGGTCCGCGCCGGCTACCTCGCCTCGCCCGCCCTCGTCGTCGCACTCGCTCTGGTCGGCAACGTCCGCACGGACCTGGAGAGCCGGCCACTGGGCATGGACCGCGACGGCAGACCCGTACACCTGCGGGACCTGTGGCCGCACGCCGGCGAGCTTCGCGAGCTGGAGGCGCGGTACGTCACTCCCGAGGTGTTCGCACCCGACCACACACCACAGCCCGCGTGGGAGGCGATCACCGCCGCCGACAGCGAGATGTACGCGTGGGACGAGTCCTCCACCTACATCCGTCCGCCCGCGTACGTGGACTGCGAGGGCGGGCTTCCCGTCCTGAGCGGGGCACGCGCCCTGGTGGCCCTCGGCGACCACGTCAGCACCGACCACATCTCTCCCGTCGGCGCCATCCCGGCGGCCTCCCCGGCCGGGGAGTACCTGCGGGAGAGGGGCGTACAGGACTTCAACTCCTACGGCTCCCGCCGGGGCAACCACGAGGTGATGGCCCGCGGCACCTTCAGCAACCCGCGGCTGCGCAACCTGCTGGTGGGCGAAGGCGACAGCGGCGGCACCACCCTGCACCTGCCCAGCGATGAGCGGCTGCCCGTCTACGACGCCGCACGGCGCTACACCGGGAGCGGCACCCCCCTGATCGTCCTGGCGGGGCGCGGCTACGGCATGGGATCCTCCCGTGACTGGGCCGCCAAGGGCCCCTGGCTGCTCGGCGTCCGCGCGGTTCTCGCCGAGGACTTCGAGCGCATCCACCGGGCCAACCTGTGCGCCATGGGCATCCTGCCCCTGCTCCTGCCCACCGGGCGGAGCTGGAGCGACCTCGGTCTGACGGGCCGCGAGGACTTCGACATCGATCTGTCGCAGGTGCGCGGGGACGGCGAGGCCCGTGTCACGGCCGACGGCATCGGGTTCACCGTAAGGGCGGACGTGCGGTCGGCCGGTGAGTGGAACGTCCTGCTGGCCGGCGGCACGCTGCCCTACCTGCTGCGGACCATGGGCACACGGCGGGAGGACACCGCGTGACGCACATCCTGGACGCCCTGGGTCTGCGCACGGCGGCCGAAGCCGACGCCCTCGCTTCAGGCGCGAAGACATTCGTCCCCGTCCACGCCGGCACCCACGACCTGCCCATCGGCACCCTCCTGGATGCCTTGGCCAAGGACCTGTCGTTGCTGCCGCCGCGCACCGGCCACCTGGGGAACTGGGAAGATATCGCGGCCGGACGGGCCGGGCCGATGGACTTCAACACCGCCATCTGCGGGGGTGGCCACGGCTACCCTCTGATCTACGGCTTCACCCGCACCGAGGCCGACACTGCGGGCGGCGACGAGGCGTACCAGCCCGGCTGCCTCATCGACCAGGGCAAACGGCACGTCCTGCCGCTGCACACCTGGGACGGCTCCCGCTTCGTACGCCGCGACCGCACCGCACCGCTGTTCTGCCCCCTGGTGCAGGCCGAGGTCGACGGTCAGCTCGTCCCCCTGGTCGACCTGCACAAGCAGCGGATGGCGGCCCTGCCCGGCTATCGCTTCCGGTACTGGGCCACCGTCCTGACCGACCGCGCCGACCTCGTCACCGACATGCTCACCCTGCTCCTGGAACAGGCCGCAGCCCAGGGCCGCAACCAGGCGTTCGCCGAACTGATCAGCCAAGCGGTACGCCTGGACGGCGAGGTGGCCCGCTGCCGGGTGCGCCCGGAGGGCGCCGGCTACCTGTTGGAGGACCAGCACTACCCTTCGGCGCGCTCGCTGGCCGAGGCGGTCATGGTGACGGTCCAGGCGCTGGTGGACCCGGCCGCGTTCTTCGCCCGTCTGCCCGAGCTGCCGCCGCTGCTCCCTGTGATGTCGCTCCAGCTCACCAACGTCCTTTTCGCGCTGCTGGACACGCACCACCCCGACGTACCGCCCGGCCCGCCGGAACAGCCCTTCATCACCCATCTGCACTGGGGAGCGCGCGCCATGGCCGGCTGCCCGCCCCGGCGCAACGGCTACCTGACCCGGCGCTCCACCGTGCGTTCCCTGCGCGCGATCACCGACCCGCTGGTCGAGCACTTCGAGGCCGCCCGCCCGGTGGCGTTCGTCCTGCTGCCCGCCCAGACCTTTATGCTGTGTCCGCCCAGCACCTCTCCCCGCGACATCGACCTGCTGGGCGACCTGTTCGCCCGGCTCCGGGCCGCCGACCCGGAAGCCGCACACGGCACGACGCTGCGCTGGCTGGAGGGCAACGCCGAGTCGCTCTCGCCATACCTGCGCGGCCGGTTCGCCGGGGGCAGCGGGGTCCCGGCCGACGGCACCGTGCGGGAGCCCGCCGTACCGGTCGAACCGGACCGGTTCCGCGCGCTCACCTTCCGTCAGGCATGCGCGGCGGTCGCCGCGTTCGAGGAGGTCCTCGGATGAAGCTCGCCCACCGCGAGATCGTCATAGCCCTGCGCGAACCCTTCGTGAGCAACAACGGCGTCACCACCCAGGTACGCCAGCGCGTCGTCGAGCTGACCTGGCGTGACCTGCGCGGCCTCGGCACCGCCCGTGGCGCCGAACCCGCCGGGCTCGATGCCTGCGCGCCCGCGCTGGCCGGAGCGTCCCCGTACGGCCTGCGGGCGGCGCTCGACGCGCTTCCCGATGTCGGCGCGGCGACCCGTTCGGCCGTCGACATGGCGCTGCACGACCTGCTCGGCAAGGCCGTCGGCCGCCCGCTGCACCAGTTGCTGGGGCTCGACGGCCTGCCCGTACCGCCTACCGCCCTGTCCATCGGCGCCTGCCCCGACGACGAGTTGGTCCGCCGGGGCCGCGCGCTCGCGCACTGGCCGGTCCTCAAGCTCA
The DNA here is from genome assembly GCA_000470535.1 of Streptomyces sp. AW19M42. Classification (GTDB taxonomy): domain Bacteria; phylum Actinomycetota; class Actinomycetes; order Streptomycetales; family Streptomycetaceae; genus Streptomyces. The sequence goes on along the minus strand of CBRG010000188.1, from coordinate 30,858 downwards.
AGCTCACCGCGCAGGACGACGGGAGCCGCGCCGGAGTCCTGCGCTTCGTCTATCCCGGCCGCATCCGCGTCGACGGCAACGGCTCGTGGGACCTCGCGCAGGCCCTCAGGGTCGCGGAAGAGCTGCACCGCCACGATGTCGAACTCCTGGAGCAGCCCATCGCTCCCGGCCGCCCCGATGACCTGCGTCAGGTCCACGAGCGCTCGCCCGTCCCCGTCTTCGCCGACGAGGACTGCGCCACGCCCGAGGACGTGCTGCGCCTACGCGGACACGTCAGCGGCGTCAATATCAAACTCGTCACCTGTGGCGGCCTGTCCGAGGCCCATCGCATGATCCTGCTGGCCCGCGCCTGCGGACTGCGGACCATGCTCGGCTGCAAGGTGGAGAGCGCGCTGGGCGTCTCCGCCATGGCGCAGCTCGCCCCGCTCGCGGACCACCTCGATCTGGACGGCCCCATCGGCCTGCGCGACGACCCGTTCACCGGGGTACGGATCGACGAGGGCACCCTCTCCCTGCCCACCGGCCCCGGCATCGGTGCCACCACCCTCCAGCAGACTCCGACTCATCTTCGAAAAGGACTGACATGAGCCTTCGCTGCGCCCTACTCGACGACTTCCAGCAGGTGGCCACCGCCGCCGCCGACTGGGGCCCTCTCAAGGGCCAGGTGGAGATGGTCAGCTTCCCCGAGCATTTCGCCACCGAGGGCGGGCTCGCCGCCGCCCTGGCCGACTTCGACATCGTCGTGACACTGCGCGAACGTGTCGCCTTCCCCGCCTCCCTCCTCGACCGACTGCCCCGTCTGCGCCTGCTCATCGCCTCCGGCATGCGCAACAGCGTCATCGACTACGCGGCGGCCGGACGCAACGGCGTCACCGTCTGCGGTACCGCCAGCACCTCGACCCCGCCCGTCGAGCTGACCTGGGCCCTGCTGCTGGGCCTGGCCCGGGGCATCGTCACCGAGAACACGGCGCTGCGCGCCGGCGGCCCCTGGCAGTCCACCGTCGGCGCCGACCTCCACGGCCGGACCCTGGGCCTCCTCGGCCTGGGCAAGATCGGCAGCCGGGTCGCCCAGGTCGCGCTCGCCTTCGGCATGGACGTCCAGGCCTGGAGCCAGAACCTCACCGACGAGCGCGCCGCCGAAGTCGGCGTCCGGCGGGCCTCCAGCAAGGAGGAACTCCTCTCCACCAGCGACTTCGTCTCCCTGCACCTGGTCCTCGGCGACCGCACCCGCGGCCTCCTCGGCCCCGCCGAACTGGCGCTCCTGAAGCCGACCGCCTACCTGGTCAACACCTCCCGGGCCGGCCTGATCGTCCAGGACGCCCTCCTGGACGCCCTGCGGGAAGGGCGCATCGCCGGCGCCGGCCTGGACGTGTACGACATCGAGCCGCTGCCCGCCGACCACCCGGTGCGCACCACGCCCCGCCTCCTGGCCACCCCTCACCTGGGTTACGTCTCCCAGAACAACTACCGCACCTACTACACCCACGCCGTCGAGGACATCCAGGCCTACCTCGCCGGCGCTCCCGTCCGCCTCCTCGGCTGACCCCGCCCTCGTCCTCCGCCCCACCCCTCTCGACCTTGGAGGTTCCCCGGTGAGCCCGCACCGCCGCATGATGAAGCTCGGCGCCTTCCTTCCCGCGCCCGGCCACCACATAGCCGCCTGGCGGCACCCCGAAGCCCGTCCCGACGGCGGCCTGGACTTCGACTACTACCGCTCCCTGGTGCAGACCGCCGAGCGCGGCATGTTCGACATGGTCTTCCTGTCCGACGGGGCCGGAGTGCGAACCAAGTACAAGGACGCCGACGAGCTGAGCCGCCAGGGCCGCATGGTCCACTTCGAGCCGCTGACCCTGCTGTCCGCGCTCGCCGTGCACACCCGGCACATCGGCCTCACCGCGACCGCGTCCACGACCTACAACGAACCCTTCACCCTGGCACGGCAGTTCGCCTCCCTCGACCACCTCAGCGCCGGCCGTTCGGGCTGGAACGTCGTGACCTCCGCGACGGACGCCGAAGCGCGCAACTACAACCTGGACAAGCAGCCCGAGCACGCGGCCCGATACCACCGCGCACGGGAGTTCATGCAGGTCGTCACCGGGCTGTGGGACAGCTGGGAGGACGACGCCTTCCTCTACGACAAGGAGTCCGGCCGCTTCTTCGAGCCGGAGAAGCTGCACATCCTCGGACACAAGGGCGAGCACTTCTCCGTACAGGGCCCGCTGAACGTCGCCCGCCCGCCGCAGGGCCACCCCGTCATCGTCCAGGCGGGCTCCTCCCCGGACGGACAGGACTTCGCCGCCCGCTGGGCGGAGGTCGTCTTCACCGTCCAGCAGACCCTGGACCAGGCACAGGTCTACTACCGCGGTCTGAAGAAGCAGGTCGCCGATCACGGACGCGACCCCGACCACGTCAAGATCCTGCCCGGCGCCTTCATCGTGGTGGGCCGAACCCTGGCGGAGGCCGAGGACAAGTACGCGACCCTCCAGTCCCTCGTCGACCCGGTGGTCGGCCTCGGGATGCTCTCGTACCAGCTCGGCAACGTCGACCTCACCGGCCACCCGCTGGACGGCCCTCTGCCGGAACTCCCCGCCACCGAGGGCAGCACAGGCAAGCAGCAGATCATCTACGAGCAGGCCCGCAGGCGGGGCCTGACCATCCGTGAGCTCTACCTGGCCGTCGCCGCCGGACGCGGGCACCGCTTCCTGCTCGGCACCCCCGAGACCATCGCGGACGAGTTGGAGGACTGGTTCGTCAACGACGCCGCCGACGGCTTCAACATCATGCCCGACTACCACCCGGGCGGCCTGGACGCCATCGTCGATCTCCTCGTACCCGAGCTGCAGCGCCGCGGCCTGGTGCGCACCTCCTACGAGGGCACCACGCTACGGGAGAACCTCGAACTGCCCCGGCCCGCCTTCCCCCCGGCCCCGGCGAGCGGAGCATGACCGTCGGTGCGACGGCCCTGCGCTCCGTCCTGCGTGCCCATCCCTCGGGGGTCACGGTTCTGACGGCCGCCGTGCCGAGCGGCCCGGTGGGAGTGACCGTCACCTCCTTCACCTCGATCAGCGCCGAACCCGCTCTCATCGCCGTCGCTCTCGCGGACACCTCCACCACATGGCGGAAGCTGGCGCACAGTGAGCACTTCGCGATCCATCTGCTCGGCGCCGATCAGGCGGCCACGGCCCTGCGCTTCGCCACCCCGGGCGCCGACCGCTTCGCCCCGCCGACCGCCTGGAGCACCGGCCCGTACGGCGTGCCGTACCTGGGAGGATGTCTGGGTCGGCTGCTGTGCTCGCGCCACAGCACCGTGCGCCTGGGCGACCACCATCTGCTGGTGGGCGCCGTCGAGCAGGTCGAGCACGGCGAGCAGGGGGACGGCCTCGTCCACCGTCACGGGAGCCTGCAGCCGGTCCCGACTCCTCTTCCAGCAAGGACCTGACACATGCCCACCGTTCTGTTGCTCTCGCGCCAGCCGCTCACCGCCCGTCCGCTCCAGCAGTGGCTCGACCACCCCCAGGACGCCGTACTGATCACCACGCCCAAGGCGGTCGACGGTGCCGAGGACGTCCTGGCCGCCTCCTTCCCCCGCCACCGGCTGGTCGACGACTACCACGGCTGGGCGACCGAGGAGATCGCGGAGGCAGCCGCCCGCGCGTACGGGGTGAGCCTGGTGGCCAGCACCAGCGAGAGCGACGTGCTGCGGGCCGCCCGGCTGCGTGCCCGGCTCGGCCTGCCCGGACAAGACGTCGTCTCGGCCACCGCCTACCGCGACAAGGTGGTCATGAAGGAGTGCGCGCAGGCCGCGGGCGTACGGGTTCCGGCGTTCGCCGCCGTGGACAGCCCGCAGGATCTGCTCGACTTCGTGGACACCAACGGGCTGCCCGTCGTCGTCAAGCCGCGCGCTGGCGCCGGTGCGGAAGGAGTGGCGTTCCTGCGCGAGCCCGCGGACATCACGGACTTCTTCGCGCGGGAGCGCGGCTCCGAGGTGCCGTACCTGCCCGGCCAGTGGATGGTGGAGAGCCTCGCCCACGGCGACTTCCACCACGTGGACGGCATCATGCAGGACGGCCGGGTCGTCCACTCATGGCCCGCCCGCTACACCGGCGGCCTCGCCGAACGTGTCCGGGAGAACCTCCACACCGGCAGCATCCTGCTCGCCCCCGACGAGGCCACCACGCACACGCTCCAGCGCATGACCGCCGACGTCATCGCCGCTCTGCCCCCGGCGCCGCACCCCCTCGCCTTCCACCTTGAGGCATGGGTCGGCCCGGACGGCATCCCCGTGCTGTGCGAGATCGCCAGCCGCGCCGGCGGCTCCCTCATCGGCGACCAGTACATACGGGCCTTCGGCGTCCATCTGGCGCGTGAAGGGCTCCGGGCTCAGTGCGGGCTGCCCCTCACCCTCACCACGCAGCCGGCCACCCCCTCCCGGTCCGTCGGCCATGTCCTGCTGCCCCCCGGCCACGGTGTCTTCGTCCCCCCGGCCGACCCGTGCCCGGTCCCCGACACGGAGCTGACCCTGATGCGCAAGGCCGGGACGCACTGTCAGGGCGTGGAGAGCGCGGCCGACGCGGCGGCAAGCGTCTTCGCCGAAGCCGACACCACCGACGCCGTGGAGTCCCGGCTCGCCGATGCCATGGAGTGGTGGAACCGGCACACCCGATGGGAATGAAACGCCCCGAGCCCGTCACCGTCCTCCGCCTCCTCCCACCCGGAAGGGACAAGTCGTCTTGTCCGAGCACATCCTGATCGTCGGCACCGGCCGCGATTTCCCCGCCCGCATCCGCGCCGCCCGTCCGGGCGCCCGCACCACGGTGTTCTGCCGTCTCGACTCCGTCGGCCGGGTCCGCGCCCCCGGCGACAACGCCCGCGTCCTGGGGCTGCGGGACGATGCCCCCGAACAGGAGTGGGTCGATCTGGCAGCGGCCGTCCACGCCCGGGACCCCTTCACCCGGATCGGCACCTTCGGCGAGCGCAACCAGAACCACTACGCCCGCATCGCCGAGGCGCTGGGGCTCACCGCGCACAGCCCGGACACCGTCCATCTGGTACACGACAAGCGGGCCATGCGGGCCCGGCTGAGCGAGGCGGGCGTGGACTCCACCGCCGGCGTCCGCGTCTCCGGCGTGGACGAACTGCGCACCTTCGTCCGCCGGTACGGCCTGCCCTGCGTGGTGAAGCCCGTCTCGAACTCCGGCAGCGCCGGCATCACGAAGGTGACCGACGAGGGCGAACTGGCGGAGGCGTACGCCCGCGCCGACAGCAGCTACGAGGGCCTGGCCGACGCGGGCGTCCTCGTCGAGGAGTTCCTCGACGGGCCGCAGTTCAGCGTCGAGGCCGTCTCGGAGGCGGGCGAGCACCAGGTCGTCGCGATCACCGCGAAGTTCTCCGACCCGGCCTCCTTCGTGGAACTCGGGCACGTCACGCCGGCGCGGCTCACCGACGAGGTCCGCGACGAGGTCCACTCCTACGTCGGCGCCGTACTCGACGCCCTGGGTGTGGAATTCGGCCCGACCCACTCGGAGATATGCCTCACCGAGAAGGGCCCCCGGCTGATCGAGACGCACGTCCGCATGGGCGGTGATGAGATCCCGGCGCTCGTCCGGGACGCGACCGGCGTCGACGTGGACGACTGCGCAGCCCGCCAGACCCTGGGCGAGAGCGTCCTGCCGGACGTCCGCACCACGCTGGCCGAGGACCGCCCGGCGCGCTGCTCGGCCGTCTGGTTCGCGGCCCTGGAATCCACCGGTGTCCTCGACCACGTCGGCCGCCTCGACGAGGCTCGTTCCCTGCCCGGCGTGACGGAGGTGCGCCTCCTCGCCAAGCCGGGAGCGGAGGTGGGCGGCCTGACCTCCTCCGACTCACGGGTGGCCTTCGCCCGCGCTCTGGCGGACACTCCCGAGGACGCCGCACGCGCGGCGCGGGGGGCGGTGGAACTCCTGGAGTTCACCCTCAAGGTCTCCCCCCACCAAGGCCGGGCCATCTGAAGCCTCCCCTGGATCGTGGACACCTGGAGACTGGGATCTTGAGGTTCCAGAGGAAGTAGCACCAGCTGGGAAGCAAGTACACGAAGCGGTACACCGAGGAGTTCGAGCGGGACGCGATCGCGCTCGTCGACTCCTCAGGCAAGACGGTCACTGCCGCCGCCCGGGAGCTCGGCATCAGCTCCGAGTCCCTGCGCGGCTGGTACCGCAAGGCCAAGGCAGACCGGGCGGAGGCCGCCCCCGGGGAGCTGACCAGCGCCGGGCGCGAGGAGCTGAAACGGCTGCGCAAGGAGGTCCGCGCAGCCACGCCGGACTGCGCCGCCCGGGCCGACGGGTGAACCGCAGGCGCGTCACCCGCGTGATGCGCGAGCGCGATATCCGCGGCGTCACCCGGCGCAAGAGGCATTCGCTGACCCGGCCGGTGTGACGGAGCATCGCAATGGGCAATGAGCACTCTTGTTGGCAAATGAGGCCGCAGTTACTGTGCAGCACCCACCGCGGGGGTGACGCCCGCACCGGCGAGTACCGCCGCTCCCAGAGCCAGCGCAACGGGCACGAGAGCTTTCCTGCAGGTCACGAACACAGTGAACTCCCAGTCGTCAGAGATTCGGCACCGCTCCAGACGCGACGGCACCACCTCCCCAACACCGCAGCCACCACCAGCGTCATCAGGCAAACCTCAACTCAGCCCCAATGGATGATCACAGCTCCCCAGCCATGTCGTGGACCGGCCAGCAGACCTCGTCGGCACCCACCCGCCACGTCGAACTCCACCGACATGGGCATGCGCACCGCCCGCCACACCACCGCCGCCGCCACCCAGCACCACGGCCCCGTCGTCCTGGAACTGGAGGACTGGCCACGGCGCGCGCCCTTGCTCCTGGCCGCGCACGATCAAGGGCCAGGCACGGACTCTTCCTGCTTCTGTGCGCCGGTTGGGAGCGGGGTGCTGCGCTCCGGGGCGCGCGGAGGCGAACTGCGGGAAGGATCATCGTCACGTGCCGGACAGCGCGGCATTGGGCAGACGGGCCCTGTCTCACCCTTTCAGACGTATCAGCACTCACCACACCTGCTGTTGTGCGTGGCGGGCCCTCGCTGCTGGGGCGTCGTCGCGCGGGTGGCCAGCGGTCACCGCTGAGTGTGCACTCTGACCTGCTTGACCAGTGGCCCGCATATGCGTGAGCCCGGCCTCTTCGCTGCTGGCCCGTGACCGCCTACTGCACCGCAGTATCCAGGCCGTCCCGAACGTGCTCGTCCCTGCAGACGAGGTGACTTCCAGGCTTTTATCATGAGATTCTTTTCTTTAACAGATCTCTTCATCTGTTCATAGACAGCTTCTGGGAATGACACCATGGCGCGGTATCAGCCCAATAAGCGTTTGAGTGCGCTGCTCGGCGAGTCCGGCTGGAGTGCGGCTGATCTGGCCCGTGCGGTCAACACTCTCGCTGGTAGGCAGGGTTTGGCGTTCCGTTATGACCGTACGTCGGTCGCTCATTGGCTGTCTGGTTCCCGGCCACGCTCTCCGGTTCCCGACCTGGTTGCGGCAGCGTTCAGCAACCGGACTGGCCGCCCGGTCACTGCTGGGGAGACCGGGCTGGAGAGACCGGCTGCGGTCCCTTTCATGCGTATCGAACCGGGTGACGCCGACGCGGTCCTGCGTCTCGTGGCTCTGTTGCGGGCCGATGTCGATCCGGCTCATCGCGTTGGGCTCGTCGCCACCGCCTATCAGCATGCGGCTGTCCCGAACCCGATTTGGAGACCGGCTTCGTTCACGGTACCGGCAGCCCGCGGCCCTGGCCGGCTGACCGAGGTGGCCGATGTGCGGACGCTGGAGGAGATGTCCGTGCTGTTTGCCGGTCTGGCTGATCGGCACGGCGGGGCCCATGCCCGCTCCGCACTGGCCCTCTACCTCGCTGACGACGTCGGCCGAGTGCTGTCGCGGCAGGCCCCGCCGGCGGTACGCCGCCAACTGCGCTCAGGGACGGCGCAACTCGTCCACGTGCTGGCCGTCATGACAGCGGACGCCGGCTACGCAAGCCTGTCACAGCACTACTTCCACGCCGCCCTCAGCCTGGCCCATGACGCGGGCGACCGACGCGTCTACTCGATTACCCTGCGCGCGATGAGCGTCCAGGCACTGCGCCTCGGATTCCGCGCGCGAGCCCTGCGCCTCGCCGAGGCGGCGATGAACCCCGCCGGGCCGGACAAGGAGCCCGCCACCCAGGCCTTCCTCCTCAACCAGCGTGCCCTTGTCCGGGCCTACCACCGACAGGACCGGGAGGCTCGGGCCGACCTCGACACGGCGCAGGCACAGCACGCCCTGGCCACAGGTCCGCCAGGCCCCTTCACGATGTACACGACGGCAGGACTCCACTACCAGTCCGCACGGACCCTCCTCGTCCTCGGCCGGACGCATGAGGCGATCCACGGCTGGGAGATCTCCCTGCGCGAACGCACCCCGGACCAGCGCAGAACCTCCGCGCTCACATTGGCCGCTCTTGCCGACACGGAACTCGGCATCGGCCACCTGGAGGCCGCCTGCCAGTACTGGAGTACCTTCCTCGACCTCTACCCCTACCTGCACTCGGTCCGGGCCCGCCAAGCCCTCGTCTCGCTGCGCCGGGGCCTGAGGGTCCACCATCGTCAGCCCCAGGCCGCCGCCATCCTGGAGCGCGCCCGCGCGGCGCTCCTGCCTCCTTCAGCCCGGCCTCTGCGAAGAGGGCCGGCCAACCCCTGAAGCCCGGTGCCACGCGATCGCGCCGCAGTCAGCACTCGCCGCCCGCCGGCGCCCCGCCCAGCTCCAGGGAATGCGGCGAGGAGGACTGACACCACCGTGCCTCCAGTCCGCCGTGAGCACCATGCCCGACCGGCCTGTTCCCGCTTGCCTGCTCCCACGGCCTGCGGACCTGGAGCGTCACCCACCCCCTGTGGCCCGGAAACCCCGCCCCGCGCTGACGGCCACGATGTCCGGCGCCCTCTCAACGAGGCGACGAGGCAGCGGCACAACCCAAGGCTCCGGAATTCCAGGCCAAAACGGCGGTTGACGCGGCCTCATCACCTGTCATCACGCGACACATGAGCCCGGACGCCGTCGACCGGGATGTGTGGCACGGCTTGGCCGCCCGGCCCGCCGTTGGTGTCGCGTCTTCACTCTGCTGGGGACTCCTCTCCCGCGCCGGCTCGTCCCGGGAACGCGTCCGGACCGACGAGGTGATCGCCGAACTGGGCAGCTAGGGGCGCTGCTTCATCACTGCATCCGTCTGGCAACACCTCTGACGCCTGAACGGGTCGAAAGGCGGCCGAGGCCTCTGTCTCCTTCTCCGGCTTCTCCGGCGGCGCGTCCGAGAAAGGCACCTGATGGGGCCACTCGAGCCTGAGGAAAGAAAACACTTGGGGATCATCCATGAAGGATGAATATGCCATCGGCAATAGTGATCACCTCATTCACGTACCGATCCCATCGGTGATTCACCGGAGAAACCATTCCGCTTGGGCCACTCGCACTCAGGCACACACAACAGCGACGCCCCTCGGCACGGCACCTGTAACTCACCCCGCCGACGGGCTCACATAGACCTGCTGTGGTGACCGTCGCGCGTATCGAGCCGGGTGACACCAACGCTGTCCCGCGTCTCGTGGCCTGTTGCAGATCGACGCCGATCCCGCTCGTCGCACGGCACTCGCAGCCACTGCCCATCAACAGGCGGCCAGCCCGCAACCGATGTGGAGACCGGCAGCGTTCGCAGTACCGGCGGCCCACGACCCCGTCCGGATCACCGAGTGGGCCGAGGCGCCGACTCTGGAAGAGATGACCGCAGCGATCGCCGTAAGGGCGACGTGGACGGTTCGAGGATGAACGCCGCTCCCGGATGCCAGCAAGCGGTGAACGGCCGACGTCCGGCCATTCTCAAGGGCGCAAGCGTTCAACGCGTGCATGGTTCGGATCCCGTGCGCAGCTATCGCAGGCAGCTGCGCGGTCACAAGGATGAGCACAGGCGAACAGGCACTGCGGGCGGTTCGCGGGGAAACGGTCCGGCGCCCGCCCGCAGGCCTTCGCCCGTCGGCCCTACTGAGGCAGGCCGGGACAGAGCTCTGCGGGGCCCCTTGCCGGGCGGAGCCGGGAACCTGCGGGTTCGTTCCTCAACCGTGTACGGGTCCGCCGCCGGTCCCGTGCGGAAGCGCCAAGGGCTCGGGTCCGGGCGCAGTGCCCCGGAGCACGGAGCCCGCTGATTCGGAATCACTCATCAGGAGGTAGCTGTGGAGTCCCAATTCGACACCGTGGTGTCGGCGTACGAGCACAGCATGGAGGAGATGCCCTTCCGGGAGCACGTCGAAGCGTGGAGTTTCTTGAACGCCGTCGGTGACATCACCGGGCGCGATGTGCTCGATCTGGGATGCGGCAGCGGGCTGTACGCGCGCCGGCTGCGCCGGGAAGGCGCGGCGCGGGTGGTCGGGATGGACGAGTCGACCGCGATGGTGGAGCACGCCCGGCGGCGCGAGGACCGCGAGAGCCTGGGCGTGGAGTATCTGGCAGCGGACGCCGCCGACCCCGCCGCTGGAGACCTGCCGGACATCGCCGGTTCGTTCGACGTGGTCACGGCCGTGTACGTGCTGCCCTACGCCCCCAGCCAGGAGGCCCTGCAGGGGTTCTGCGCGACAGCGCGGCGAGCACTACGCGCGACGGGCGGGCGGTTCGTGGCCGCGGTCCTCAACCCGGAGTTCTCCACGGACCCGCAGTGGTACCGGGGTTACGGCATGCTCCTGAGCTCGCAGCAGTCACCGGCGGAGGGCACGCCGGGGCATATGCGGGCGTGGGTCGGTCCGGAGGTGCTGGACCTGGACTTCTTCCGCTGGTCCACGGCAGCGCACGAGGAGGCTCTCAGGGCGGCCGGGTTCGACCGCGTCTCATGGATCCGCCCGACCGTCTCCGAGGAGGGCCGTGCCAGGTATGGGGATGCGTTCTGGGCGAATTACCTCGACTGCCCTCACGCCTTGATCATCGACGCCCATGCCGGCCCGGGGGCTGTGCCCGACAGCCCTGCCAGCACGCCAGAAGGCACCTCAGCGGCACCGCACAAGTGAGCTGTCGCTCACAGTTCCCTCAACCGACCCGCCCCAACCAACCAACCAGAGGAATAGGGCCACTGCCATGAGCCGAATCAGTACAGCTTCACCGCCCCTCACCGGTACAGACGCACCCCCGAAAAGCGCGGCACAAGACGCCGCAAGCCCCAGCGGGTTCCGGGTAGAGGGGTTGGACCTTCACAACCCGCGCCTGGCCGAGCGGTACGGCACCCTGGTGCTGGGCCTGTCACCGTTCAACTCCTTCTACTCCACGCAGACCGTAGCCGACCTGTGCAAGAGCGCGGCCAGGTCGTTCTCCGACGTGCACGTGGTCCTGCCGGGGGCCCCTGAATCGGCGCTGCGCTACATATCCGCGGGCAAGGCACCACGGCACGCGGTGCAACGCTCCAAGCGCGTCATCCACAACATGCGCAATGTCGCACGCCGCACCCTGGCCGACTGCGGAATGCCCGACACGGACTCCCGGGTGCATGTGATGACCCGCTTCGCCTCCCACCCGCGCTACCAGAAGAGCCGGGCCCGCATCGAGAGCGCCTACCGCACGCAACGGCCGATGCGGGAAGCGGTGCACGCGATGACCCGGACCGCCCTGGCCACCTCCCTCGACTCCGAGCCCACACCGGCCCAGATCGAGAGCAACACCCGCTACATCTTCGCCGAGGCCCCACTCCTGCTGGACGCGGCCGACCTGCTCGCACGCCCCAGCGCCCTGTTCGTCTATCACCGCAGGGTGCCCCTCTACGACGTGGTGGCCGCCGGCCAGGTCCCCGGCCTCACCGTAGGGACGGGCCACACCCTGTCCGTGCTGACCGATGAAAGGAACGACCGTGGCAACAGCGATCCCCGATGAACTGATCTGGCCCGACTCCTTCCCCACCCGCGGGCACGGCCTGCCGCCCGAGATGTTCGACATCCTGCGACGCGAACGGCCGGTAGTGCCGGTGGTCTTCCCCTCCGGCCACCGTGCCTGGCTGGTGACTCGCCGGACCGACATCACCGCGATCGGATCCAGCCGCAACTTCTCCCGCAACCTCACCTGCCCCGGCGGGCAGCGCATCGCCGGAGACGACTTCAACAGCGTGCCCGGCGGCATCTTCAACCTCGATCCGCCCGAGCACACCACCGTACGGCGCGTAGTGCAGCCGTTCTTCAACCCGGCCGCCGCAACCGCCCTCCAACCCGCCATCGCACTGGCCGCCTCCGACCTCGCGGAAACACTGCGCGAGGGCCCCAACCCTGCAGACCTGCACCGCGCCTACGCACACCCCCTCGCGGCGACCCTGGCCTGCGACCTCATGCGGGTGGCGCCACGCCAACGCCGCAAGATCGTGCCCCGGCTGCGCTCGCAGGTCGACTACACGACACCGGCCGCCAAGATCGACACCTCCACCCGGTGGATGCTCGACTTCGCCACCGAAGTCATCGATGCCAAAAGGGCCGACTACGACGACGGACGCGAACCGCGCGACCCGGTCGAAGCGCTGATCCGCGCCCACCAGCACGGGACCATCACCGCAGAGCATCTCCACGCCACGGTGATGTACCTGTTCGTAACCTCCGCCGAACCGGTCACCGGGCCGGTCACCACCGGTGTCTACACCCTGCTGCGGCACGGCGACCAGCTCGCCCGCATCCTGCGCGACCCCGGACTGTGGCCCACGGCGGTGGCCGAGCTTCTGCGCCTGCACCACAACGGCATGACCTCCATGCCCCGCCTCGCCATGGCCGACACCGAACTGCACGGAGTCCGCATCCGGGCCGGCGACGCCGTCGTCACCCCCTGGGTCGCCGCGACCTGGGACCCCGAGCACTACAAACAACCGGAGCGATTCCGCCTCGACCGCAGCACACGGGAGGACCCGGCCATCACCTTTGGCACCGGACCCCACTTCTGCCTCGGCGTCAATATCGCCCGCCTCTACCTGCAGACCGCGCTCTCGACCCTCTTCACACATCTGCCTGACCTGGCACTCGCGGCCAAGCACGAGGACATCGCCTGGGAACCGGACACCTACCTCTTCACCCGGCCAACGGAACTGCCCGTCACCTGGTCCTGAGAACCACGGCCCGCACCAACAACTGCACCGTGCCACACCCACCAAGATCATCTTGCACGTGCGTTGCGCAAGATGCTGAAAAGCTACAGTGATCAGTGAAGGGTCGTGAAGGTAAGTATTCGCAGGTCAGATGGCATGTTGCGGTGTTGTGCCCCCTCGGCTCAAGGGGCACGACACCCCACCCGTCAGATGTCGCGGAAGATCTCGATCTGAGCGCCCACCGAGTTCAGTCGCTCCGCCAGCTCCTCGTAACCGCGGTTGATCACATACACGTTGCGCAGTACGGAGGTGCCCTCGGCCGCCATCATCGCGAGCAGTATCACCACCGCCGGCCGCAGTGCGGGCGGGCACATCATCTCGGCCGCGCGCCACCGGGTCGGGCCCTCGACGAGCACCCGGTGGGGGTCCAGGAGCTGGAGCCGGCCGCCGAGGCGGTTGAGGTCGGTGAGGTAGATGGCGCGGTTGTCGTAGACCCAGTCGTGGATCAGGGTCTGGCCGTGGGCCGACGCGGCGATGGCCGCGAAGAACGGCACGTTGTCGATGTTCAGGCCCGGGAACGGCATCGGGTGGATCTTGTCGATCGGCGCCTCCAGCTTGGAGGGCCCGACCGTCAGGTCGACCAGCCGGGTGCGGCCGTTGTCCGCCGCGTACTCCGAGGTGCGGTCGCAGTCGACGCCCATCTCCTCCAGCACCGCGAGCTCGATCTCCAGGAACTCGATCGGCACCCGGCGGATCGTCAGCTGGGACTCCGTGACGACGGCGGCGGCGAGCAGGCTCATCGCCTCGACCGGGTCCTCGGAGGGGGAGTAGTCCACATCCACGTCGATGGTCGGCACACCGTGCACGGTCAGCGTGGTCGTGCCGACGCCGTCCACCCGTACGCCCAGCGCCTCCAGGAAGAAGCAGAGGTCCTGGACCATGTAGTTGGAGGACGCGTTGCGGATGACGGTGGTGCCGTCGTGCCGGGCGGCGGCCAGCAGCGCGTTCTCGGTCACGGTGTCGCCGCGCTCGGTCAGCACGATCGGGCGGCCGGGCGTGACGGTGTGGTCGACCCGGGCGTGGTAGATGCCCTCGGTCGCGGCGATCTCCAGGCCGAACCGGCGCAGCGCGATCATGTGCGGCTCGATGGTCCGGGTGCCGAGGTCGCAGCCGCCCGCGTACGGCAGCTTGAACTGGTCCATCCGGTGCAGCAGCGGCCCGAGGAACATGATGATCGACCGGGTCCGGCGGGCGGCGTCCGCGTCGATGGCGTCCATGTCGATGCGGGCGGGCGGGATGATCTCCAGATCGGTGCCGTCGTTGATCCACCGGGTGCGCACCCCGATGGAGTTCAGCACCTCCAGGAGGCGGTAGACCTCCTCGATCCGGGCCACCCGGCGCAGCACCGTACGGCCCTTGTTGAGCAGCGAGGCGCAGAGCAGTGCCACGCAGGCGTTCTTGCTGGTCTTGACGTCGATGGCGCCGGACAGTCGGCGCCCGCCGACCACCCTCAGGTGCATGGGGCCGGCGTAGCCGAGCGACACGATCTCACTGTCGAGCGCTTCACCGATGCGGGCAATCATCTCAAGGCTGATGTTTTGATTGCCGCGCTCGATGCGGTTCACGGCGCTCTGGCTGGTGGCGAGCGCCTCGGCGAGCTGACTCTGTGTCCAGCCCCGGTGCTGGCGGGCGTCACGGATGAGCTTGCCGATACGTACGAGGTAGTCATCTGACATGCCAAAAGGCTATCTCAGATATGAGATGAGGCTGTTGGTGGGGTGTGGTGTTCGGGTGACGGGTGAGTGCAGGGCCGCAGTGCGGGGACGCGGCGGAGCACGGGCGCTGCCACCCGGTTCCATGGTCCGCCCGCCGGACCCGGACGGCACCCGGAGCGCGTCCGTCGGGGTGCCCCCGCCGGGTCCGGGCGGCGGCATAAATGTGTCGCCCCGGCGCGGCGGCGATCGTATGGTCCCCGGAATGAAGCTGCTCTCCGTCAACATCGGCCGCCCCCGTCCCAACCCCTGGAAGGGGCTGAGCTCGACCGGTATCGACAAACGGCCCGTCGCCGGACCGGTCGCCGTCACCGCCCCCGGCCCCAAGGGCACCGGCGCGGTCGGTCTCGCCGGTGACCGGGTCTACGACGTGAAGCACCACGGCGGCGCCGACCAGGCTGTCTACGCCTACGCCCGCGAGGATCTCGACGGCTGGCAGGCCGAGCTGGGCCGGCCACTGGGCGACGGGGTGTTCGGGGAGAACCTCACGACCCTGGGGCTGGACGTCAACGGCGCCCTGATCGGGGAGCGTTGGCGGATCGGGGCGGACGTGGTCCTGGAGGTGTCCTGCCCGCGGATCCCGTGCGGGACGTTCCAGGGCTGGCTGGGGCGGGACGGCTGGATCAAGCGGTTCACGCGGGCCGCGCTGCCCGGGGCTTACCTGCGCGTGATCGAGCCCGGCGACATCCGCGCCGCCGACCCGGTCGAGGTCGTGCACCGGCCGGATCACGACGTGACCGTCGCGCTCGTCTTCCGGGCCATGACCCTGGAGGGCGACCTGCTGCCCCGGCTGCTGGTGGCCGACGTGCTGCCGGAGGAGGAAAAGGAGCTGGCCCGGCGGCGGACGTCCGCGTAGGCGCGGCTGCCCGGCGCCGTCCCGTCAGGACGCGGGCGCCGGCGACGCGGCCTCCCAGGCGAACCCGTCCGGGTCGGTGAAGGGACCGGCGCCGCCGCCGATCACGATCCGGTGCGATCCGGTGCCGTCGGGGGAGACCCCGGCGTCCTTGGCCAGCGCGCGGCGCCTGTACAGCGCCAGCTTGACGGGACCCGGGCCGGCCGCGAACTCGACGTACGTCCGGCTGAAGCTCTTCGCCACGGTCAGGCCCCGGCCGACGTAGAACCGCCTGCTCGCGACGATGTCCTCGACCCCCAGCAGGAGCACGAGGTCGTCGATCTCCCGGGTGGCGGGGCCGGTGTCCTTCTTCGCGGAGGTCGCGACCTTCCAGACCGTGCCGTCGGGGGCCCGCACGACACCGCCGTACCCCCAGAACGACCTGGCGGCGGGCTTCAGCGACGTGGCGCCGGCTTCGAGTGCCGAGTCGATGAGGCTGTCGACGGTGCCCGGCTGGGACACCGTGAGCGACAGCGTGAACCCGTGGAAGCCGACCGAGGGTGCCTCGGAGGCCCGCAGCCGCAGCTGCGGGCCAAGGCCGAAGGCGGTGGCGTAGAAGTGCTGGGCGGCCGTGGGGTCGGCCACTTCGAGCGTGACCGAGTCGACTGAGGTGACTGAGATGACTGCTTCGGTGCTTGCCATGTCCATCACGCTAGTGGTGGCTCCGGGGCCGGTGCTTCTCGATTCCTGACCGGTCGTGTCACCTGTTTCGCCATGCAGGGCGGCATCCCCTCGGCAGCGCCCGCCGCACGGCGCCGGTACGCGCTGGGCGGCATCCCGACCAGTTCGGTGAAGCGGGTAATGAAGGTGCCCGGGGATGAGCAGCCGACCGCGAAGCAGATCTCCGTGACGCCGAGGTCGTCGCGGAGCAGCATCGCCTTCGCGCGCTCGATACGACGCGTCATCAGGTACGCGTACGGCGATTCGCCGTACGCCAGCCGGAACCGGCGGCTGAGGTGGTCGGCGGATATGTGGACGCCGCGGCGAGCGCCTCGACGTCCAGCGGCTGCGCGTACTCCCGGTCCATCCGGTCGCGGACCCGGCGCAGGAGCGCCGGTTCGCGCAGTCGCTGGTCCTGGGCGCGGGCCCGCGCCCACGAGGGATGGCACACGAGTGGATCCCTTCTCAGCGGAGTTCCTGGATGCGGACCATGTTGCCCGCGGGATCGCGGACGGCGCAGTCGCGGATTCCGTACGGCTGTTCGGTCGGTTCCTGTACGACCTCGGTGGTGCGGGCCTGCACCTTCTCGAAGGTTGCGTCGAGGTCCCTGGTAGCCAGCAGGATCCACCCGTAGGTGCCCTTCGCCATCATCTCCGTGATGGTGCGGTGTTCGTCCTCGGTGACCCCCGGGTCGGCGGCCGGGGGTGCCAGGAGGATGGACGTGTCGGGCTGACCCGCCGGGCCGACCGTGATCCAGCGCATCCGTCCCTGACCGACGTCACTGCGGACCTCGAAGCCGAGGGCGTCACGGTAGAAGGCCACGGACGCGTCCGGATCGTCGTGCGGAAGGACGCTCGTGTGAATGGTGATGTCCATGGCGGTCAGATTAAGGGCTGTCCCGTCATCCCTGCCGGGCGCACGACGCCGGCTACGGAACCTCGCCGCGTTGTCGGAACGCCCGACTGCATCCCGTATGCGGACGCCCCTCCGCCTTGCGACGCACCGCGTCCGACGCCGCGCGCCGATCCATCAGGGATGACGGGACAGCCCTCGGGCGCGGTCCCGCGCCCCGCGCCCCTCGAATCCTGATCCGCCGGACACTTCCTGGGAGCGGCGGCCCCAGGCCGAGATCATCGGGGCCGTCGCCAGGTCGAGCTCCCCCGTGGCGACGTTCGACAGATGGCGGTCGATGTCCGCGTCGTTCGCGATCCCCGCCGCCACCAGCCGGCCACGGATCTGCCGGACGGTCGCGGCCTCAAGAACGGTGCAGGCGGGCGAGGTGATCGGGAAGCAGGCGTCCGCCCTCACATCGAGCAGCCCGGCCTCGCGCAGCCGCCTGGGCAACGTCCGGCCGTACGCGAGATCGGCACCGCGCCCCGCCATGAGCTCCCGGAACCCGGACCGCAGGCGGTTGGCCAGCCGCTGTTCCGGGCCCGACTCGTCCGGGCACAGCAGGGGCTGAAGCCCCGGATCGGCGTCCTCCAGGAGCAGCACGCCACCGGGCCGCAGCGCCTGGACCATGCGGCGCAGGGCCTCGGCCCGGTCGACGACATGCACCAGGACCAGCCGGGCGTGCACCAGGTCGAAGCCGCCCGGCGGCGCAGGGTCGGCCGCGACGTCGTGGCGCAGTACCTCGACGACGTCGGAGGCGGCCTCCCTGGCCCAGGACACGTCGATGTCGGTGCAGACCACCTGCCCGGTGGCGCCGACCCGTTCGGCGAGACCCGCGGGAACGGAGGGGCCGCCGGCCCCGACCTCCCAGCACCTCATGCCCTCGGTGACGCCGATCCGGTCGATGTGCCGGAACGTCACCGGGTCGAACAGCTCGGCCAGCGCGCCGAACCGGATGCCCGCCTCCGACTGCTGGTTGTCCAGCAGATAGCCGTGGTCCTCGCCGTGCTCGGTCATGCCCCGCCTCGCTGTTGCTGTCGCTGTCCCCGTCCGCCGGACTCGAAGTCCACCATGCCCGGTGCCTGCGGGTTCCGCCCGGCCCGCCCCGTCCGTGCGGGTGCCCGCCCCCCGGCGTGGGGGAGGCGGGCACACTTCGTGGGGAGGCCGTGCGTGGTCAGACCTGGGCCGGGTCCTTCACGTACGGCGACTCGGGCGACCCGGCGGCGGGTTCCGGCGCGGGGCCGCCCTCGCTGAGGCCGATGCGTCCGTGGACCTTGCGCAGGAAGCCGGGCGCGTACCAGGCGGAGCGGCCGAGCAGCCGCATCGCGGCGGGCACCAGGATGCCGCGTACCGCGACGGCGTCGATGAGGATGGCGAGGCCGCTGCCCAGGCCGAACAGCTGCATGAAGCTGAGCTCGGCCGTGCCGAAGGCGAAGAAGCTCACCGCCAGCAGGCACGCCGCCGCGCTGACGATGCGTCCCGTGTGCCCGAGGCCGTTGGTCACGGCGCTCTCGTTGTCCTCGCCCAGGTCGTGGAGCTCCTTGATCCGGCTGGTGACGAAGACCTCGTAGTCCATCGAGAGGCCGAACGCGATGCAGAACATCAGCACGGTCATGGACACCTCCATCGGCTGGGCCGTGAAGCCGAGCAGGGAGGAGAGGTGGCCGTCCTGGAAAATCCAGGTCATGACGCCGAGGGTCGCGGCCAGGCTGATCATGTTGAGCACCAGGGCGCGCAGCGGCTGGACGATGCTGCCGGTGAACAGGAAGAGCAGCAGGAACGTGGTGAGGACGACCAGGGTCACCGCGATCGGGAGGCGGTCCGCGATCGCGCCCTTCGCGTCGACCAGTACGGCGTCGGTGCCGCCCACCAGGGCGTGCGCTCCGGCGGGCGGGGCGAGCGCCCGCACCTCACCGACCAGGGCCTGGGACTCGTCCGACTTCGGCGCCAGGGCGCTCACCACGTTGATCCGCTGCCCGTCGGGGCGGCCGAGCGCGGGGTTGCCGGCGGCCGTGGCCCGTCCGTCGGCGTAGGTGCCGGCACTGGTCTCGACCCGGGCGACGCCCTTGAGGCCGGACAGCCCGGCCGCGTACGACACCAGTGGCGCCCTGCCCACCGAGGTGTCGATGACGACGTGGAGGGCCGAGTCGTCGTTGCCGTCGAACTTCTCCTGGAGGACCGCCGAGACCTGGCGGCTCTCGGCGCCGGCGGACAGCACGCGTTCGTCCGGGGTGCCGAAGGTGATGCCGAGGAGCGGGCTCGCCGCGACCAGGAGGACCGCGAGCACGGGCAGTGCGGTGAGCGCGGGCCGCCGCATGACGGTGCCGGCCAGCCGTCCCCACATCGGTGCCCGGGTGCCGGCGCGGCCCGGCTTCGACCACGGCATCCGCCCGCTGTTGACCCGGTGGCCCAGCACGACGAACAGGGCGGGCATGACGAACAGGGTGCTGAAGGCCGCGATGGCGACGACCCCGACCCCGGCATAGCCGAACGAGCGCAGGAAGTACTGGGGGAACACCAGGAGCGCAGCCAGCGCGGCCGCCACGGTCGCGGCGGAGAACGCGACGGTACGGCCCGCGGTACTCACCGTCCGCCGGACGGCGTCGTCCACGCTCGCCCCGGTCGCGAGCTGTTCCCGGAACCGGCTGATCATCAGCAGGGCGTAGTCGATGCCGAGGCCCAGCCCCAGCGCCGTGGTGAGGTTGACCGCGAAGACGGAGACATCGGTGACGCTGCCGAGGAGGAAGAGCTCCGCGAACGTGCCCGCGATGGCGATGATGCCGATCACCAGCGGCAGCAGGGCGGCCACCGCGCTGCCGAAGACGATCAGGAGCAGCACCAGGGTCAGCGGTACGGCGATGCCCTCGGCCAGCAGCAGGTCCTTGCCCGACTGCGTCCCCATCTCGCTGGTCACGGCGGCGGCGCCGCCCGCCCGGACCGTGAGCGCGTCCTTGTACGGCCCGGTGTAGGCGTCGATGACGCTCTTGGCGTTCTCGTCGCGCTCGGTGTCGTTCCCCTTCACGTGGGCGAGCACCATGGCCTCGCGCCCGTCCTCGGAGCGAAGGGCGGCGCTGCCCGTGTCCCAGAACGAGACGACGTTCTCCAGGTTCCTCTCCTTCTTGAGGCCGGCCAGCAGGGCCCGGCCGTCCTGCTGCGCGGCCGGGGCGTCGACGCGGCCCTCGGCGGCGCGGACCAGCAGGACCAGGTTCGTCTCCCCGCCGAACTTCTCGTCGATCACCTTCCCGGCCCGGGTGGACTGGGAGGCCGGGTCGTCGTAGCCGCCCCCGAGCAGCTTGCCGAACGCGCCGGAGCCCAGGACGCCCATGAGGGCAACAGCCACGACGGCGACGACGAGTATCAACCGGGGCCGGCGGATCGCCAGTTCGGCTATGCGTTCAAACACGCACGATCTCCTTAGATGCCCATACGGATGGGTGTCCATATGGTGAAAACGGCCCGAAGCGGCCGGAGTCGGTCACGGGGGTGCTGCCGGCGTGCTGCCTGGCGGAGCGCCACGAGTGACGTTAGTGAGAAACAAGAAGATTTGGCAGTGTTAGATTTTCTTCACGGGCGGCAAGTTCCCCTTGCCCGGCGCACGGTGGCCGCCGTACGGTCGCCCCATGCCTGCCGACGAACACGTGACGGCCCCGCAGACCCTGCGCCAGCGCCGCCGGGCCGCCGCGACCCGGGAGATCCTGGACGCCGCCGAGCATCACATCGCCGAGAGCGGCCCCGCCGCGCTGTCCCTGCGCGCGGTCGCCCGTGGTCTGGGGATGACCGTGCAGGCGCTGTACCACTACTTCCCGAGCCGGGAAGCCCTCGTCACGGAGCTCATCGCCAAGGCGTACGGCGACCTGGCCGACGCCGTACAGGCCGCCGTCGACACCGCCCCGGACGACCCCGACCTGCCGCGCCTGGTGATCGCGGCCGAGGGCTACCGCCAGTGGGCCGTCGCGCACCCCGAACGCTTCCAGCTTCTCTACGGGACGCCGCTGCGGGACTACGCGGCACCCGTCGAGGGCCCGACCACGCAGGCGATGCGCCGGATGAGCTCGATCTTCGAGCGCGAGATGTTCGACGGGTTCACCGTGGCGCAGCTCGCCGCCGCCGAGACCCCCGCGCTCTCGCCCGAGCTCCGGGCCTGTCTGGAGCAGCTGCCGCACTACGGTCCGGGACGCCTGCCGCCTCCCGCGACCGCCCTGTTGCTGAGCGCGTGGGGGCACCTCAACGGCCTGGTCATCCTGGAGGTGTTCGGGCACGCCGCGTTCCTGGGCGGCCACCAGGCCGAGATCTTCCGCATCGCGATGCGGAACCTGCTGGACGACGTCCACCGTCAGATCCCCGCGCATGCGGGTGAGGGGGTGAGCGTCTGAACGCGGTCGTGGTACCTGGGGCCGATGGGGGGCCGACGGTGGAGGTGCGCCCAAGTCCCCCCGCAACAGCTAGTGTTGGCGACGCCCGCTGCCCGGCATCGGGCGCCGGCGCGCCCTGCACCCGATCGACCACCACCGCACGGACCGATGGGTACCGGCGGCCGGCGGCCGCAGCCAGGTCTCCCGAAGTGGTGGTCCGGCAGCCCTGACCTGAACGAGAGGCCCTGGTTCGACGAGCGGTTCGACTCATCGCTAGCCTGCTCGACCATGATGCGCGCCTGGATCCTGCCGATGTTCTATCTGCTCTGCGGCTCAGCCGTCGCGACGGGGTCGATCCTGGAGGGGAGCATCGGCACGGCGGCGGCACTCCTGCTGGTGTTCCTGGCGCTCGCCGGCCTGCACTCGCCCCTGATTTTCCCGAGGTCGACCGGTGTGCGGGAGGCGCAACGCCGCAGCGCGGCCGACGGCCGTCCGGTCGTCTTCTGGCGGCCGGGCTGCGCGTACTGCATGCGGCTGCGCATCCGGCTGGGCCGCGGCGCCCGCCGGTTGCACTGGGTCAACATCTGGCGCGACCCGGAAGGGGCCGCAGTGGTGAGGGCGGTCAACGACGGCAACGAGACCGTGCCGACCGTCTTCGTCGCGGGCCTGCCACACACCAACCCCGATCCCGCATGGGTGCGCGAACAGCTCGCCCCTCGTCGGGGATGAGGCACGGGTGACAGGCGAGCCCCGACATGACCCTTCCCCGGCGATGTACTAGAGTTATCTCGACATCGAGATATATGCCGAAGGCGCACAGCGGACCGCTGCGCGGTAAGGGTTACCTAACTAACCCTTACCTTAGCGGATGGTCGGAGTGGCTGTAGGCGGCACCACGCGGCGCCCGCCGAAGTGAGGCGCGGCGCGGAGTTACGCGCACATTGATGAAGGAGACTGTCGTGTCGGCGAACAGCTTCGACGCCCGCAGCACGCTGCGCGTGGGCGACGAGTCGTACGAGATCTTCAAGCTGGACAAGGTCGAGGGCTCCGCGCGCCTCCCTTACAGCCTGAAGGTGCTGCTGGAGAACCTGCTCCGCACGGAGGACGGCGCGAACATCACCGCCGACCACATCCGGGCGCTCGGCGGCTGGGACTCCCAGGCTCAGCCCAGCCAGGAGATCCAGTTCACGCCGGCCCGCGTGATCATGCAGGACTTCACCGGTGTGCCCTGTGTCGTCGACCTCGCCACCATGCGTGAGGCCGTCAAGGAGCTCGGTGGCGACCCGGCGAAGATCAACCCGCTCGCCCCGGCCGAGCTGGTCATCGACCACTCCGTCATCGCCGACAAGTTCGGCACCAACGACGCGTTCGCGCAGAACGTCGAGCTGGAGTACGGCCGCAACAAGGAGCGCTACCAGTTCCTGCGCTGGGGCCAGACCGCCTTCGACGAGTTCAAGGTCGTCCCCCCGGGCACCGGCATCGTCCACCAGGTCAACATCGAGCACCTGGCCCGCACGGTCATGGTCCGGGGTGGCCAGGCGTACCCCGACACCCTCGTCGGCACCGACTCGCACACCACCATGGTCAACGGCCTGGGCGTGCTGGGCTGGGGCGTCGGCGGCATCGAGGCCGAGGCCGCGATGCTCGGCCAGCCGGTCTCCATGCTCATCCCGCGCGTCGTCGGCTTCAAGCTGACCGGCGAGCTGCCGGCCGGCACCACCGCCACCGACCTCGTGCTGACCATCACCGAGATGCTCCGCAAGCACGGCGTCGTCGGCAAGTTCGTCGAGTTCTACGGTGAGGGCGTCGCCGCCACCTCGCTCGCGAACCGCGCCACCATCGGCAACATGTCGCCGGAGTTCGGCTCCACCGCCGCGATCTTCCCGATCGACGACGAGACGCTGAAGTACCTGCGCCTGACCGGCCGCGACGCGCAGCAGGTCGCGCTCGTCGAGGCGTACGCCAAGGAGCAGGGCCTCTGGCTCGACCCGGCCGCCGAGCCGGACTTCTCCGAGAAGCTGGAGCTCGACCTCTCCACGGTCGTCCCCTCCATCGCCGGCCCGAAGCGCCCGCAGGACCGCATCGTCCTCGCGAACGCCAAGGCGCAGTTCGCCCAGGACGTGCGCAACTACGTCTCGGACGACGAGGAGGCGGGCAAGGAGTCCTTCCCGGCCTCCGACTCGCCGGCCGCCACCAACGGCGTCCCGTCGAACCCGGTCACCGTGACCGCCCCCGACGGCACGTCGTACGAGCTGGACCACGGCGCCGTCACCGTCGCCGCGATCACCTCCTGCACCAACACCTCGAACCCGTACGTGATGGTCGCCGCGGCGCTCGTCGCGAAGAAGGCCGTCGAGAAGGGCCTGACCCGCAAGCCGTGGGTCAAGACCACCCTCGCCCCTGGCTCGAAGGTCGTCACCGACTACTTCGACAAGGCGGGCCTGACCCCGTACCTCGACAAGGTCGGCTTCAACCTCGTCGGCTACGGCTGCACCACCTGCATCGGCAACTCCGGCCCGCTGCCGGAAGAGGTCTCCAAGGCGGTCAACGACCACGACCTGGCCGTCACCTCGGTGCTCTCCGGCAACCGCAACTTCGAGGGCCGGATCAACCCCGACGTCAAGATGAACTACCTGGCGTCGCCGCCGCTGGTCGTCGCGTACGCCCTCGCCGGTTCGATGAAGGTCGACATCACCAAGGACGCCCTGGGCGTCGACCAGGACGGCAAGCCCGTCTTCCTCGCCGACATCTGGCCGTCCGAGGCCGAGGTGAACGACGTCGTCGCCAACTCCATCGGCGAGGACATGTTCAACAAGTCCTACCAGGACGTCTTCGCGGGCGACGCCCAGTGGCAGGCGCTCTCGATCCCCACCGGCAACACCTTCGAGTGGGACTCCGAGTCCACCTACGTACGCAAGCCCCCGTACTTCGAGGGCATGACGATGGAGACCACCCCGGTCTCCGACATCACGGGCGCCCGCGTCCTCGCCAAGCTGGGCGACTCGGTCACCACCGACCACATCTCCCCGGCCGGTGCGATCAAGGCCGACACCCCGGCCGGCAAGTACCTCACGGAGCACGGCATCGAGCGCCGTGACTTCAACTCCTACGGCTCGCGCCGTGGCAACCACGAGGTCATGATCCGCGGCACGTTCGCCAACATCCGCCTGCGCAACCAGATCGCGCCGGGCACCGAAGGCGGCTACACCCGCGACTTCACGCAGGCTGCGACTGCTGACGCGGCTCCGGTGTCGTTCATCTACGACGCCTCGCAGAACTACCAGGCCGCAGGCACCCCGCTCGTCATCCTGGCGGGCAAGGAGTACGGCTCCGGCTCGTCCCGCGACTGGGCCGCCAAGGGCACCGCGCTCCTGGGCGTCAAGGCCGTCATCGCCGAGTCCTACGAGCGCATCCACCGCTCGAACCTCATCGGCATGGGCGTCCTCCCGCTCCAGTTCCCGGAGGGCGCGACCGCCGAGTCCCTCGGCCTCACCGGCGAGGAGACCTTCTCCTTCACCGGCGTGACCGAGCTGAACAACGGCTCCACCCCGCGCACCGTCAAGGTCACCACCGACACCGGTGTGGAGTTCGACGGCGTCGTCCGCATCGACACCCCCGGTGAGGCGGACTACTACCGCAACGGCGGCATCCTGCACTACGTGCTGCGCGAACTTGTCGGTTCCTGACCTGATGTGAACGAGCGCCCTGCCCCTGCATCTCGCGCGCGTGGGGGCAGGGCGCTCGCGCGACGGGGCGGAAGATGCTGCCTGCGACCATGATCGCCCGCGATCTGTTCCCGGAGCGGAGCCGCGCTTCCTACGACAACGAAGAACCCCGCACCTGGTACCAGGTGCGGGGTTCTTCTTTCCTCCGGCTGAGCGTGTGGCGAACGAGCGCCGCTACTCAACTTGATTACTGACGGAGCTGACCCGCCCGGCAGCCCAGCGGCGCCCGTCGGGCACAGGGCCTGACCTGGGTGATCAAACTTCGCTGCCACCGGACTGGCAGGTCGAGTAGTGACGGCATCAAGCCGAGACATCCAGAACCTGAGGCAAGCCGCTGTCACCGGCAAGCGATCCGAGACACCTGGATGGTGGACACGGCCTTTGCCGTGCTGAACGGGTAGTCGCCGAGTGCGCTTCCGGCGCGGGCGAGTCCGAGTAAGGCGGCGAAGGTGGCGGACGGTGCGTGGTGAAGTCCTGAACTTGAGGGGCTGAGGGGGAGCGGGGCCGCAGGCGTCGAGGTAGCCATCGGTGGCCAGGCGCATCGGTCTCGGTGGTGTGCTGCTGCCTGTCGGCCTGCAGATCGGGCCGGCCGCGCCTCGCTACTGTGGTGTCGTCGGTGGTCTCCTGCCGGATCTCGGCGGTGGGCTGGTCGTGCCGCACACCTTTGTTGGTTCTCCCGGGGCTGGATACCGGGGCCGGAGGACGCGGGCTGGCCATCAGTCCCGGTTGACGGACGACAGAGGGGCAGTGAAGGCAGACGGCGGGCCGGCCCGGGGGCCGCTCCCTGCCGGATCGGTGCGCTCTGGCTGAGCGAGCGCCGGGGGGTGCAGGCGTGCGGCGAAGACGATGATGTCGTCTTCCGGGTCCTTCCCAAAGGTGTCCACCAACGTGTTGCACAGCGCTTCGGGGTCTTCCGGCGAGTTGGAGGCGGTGGTTCCCAGCAGGTGGAGGCGGTCGTGTATGTCGCTGCTGCGGGTCTCGATGAGCCCGTCGGTGATCATCAGAAGTCGACTGCCGGGTTCGAGTTCGTGGCTGGTCGCGGCGGGCTGGGGCACGCCCAGGCCCAGCAGCGCTCCGTGTTCGCTCAGGAAGCGGGGTGCTGCACCGGGTGACATGAGCAGAGGAGGCAGGTGGCCGGCGTTGGCGACCTGGATCCGGGCATTGCCCGGTTCGACGAGCACGATGCAGACGGTTGCGGTCCACCCGGGTTGGTGCAGGCCCAGGAGGTGGTCCAGGTGCTGCAGCAGGACGTGCGGGGGATGGTCCTGCGCGGCGTAGGCGCGCAGCGCGTGGCGCAGTTCCCCCATGACGGTGGCCGCGCGCAGAGAGTGGCCGACGACGTCGCCGACGGCCAGGAGCAGGCCGTTCGGGGTGGCGAGGGCCTCGTAGAAGTCTCCGCCGATTTCGGTCGCAGCGGTGGCCGGCAGGTAACGGACGGCAAGGTCGGCACCCTCGACCTCGGGGAGGGTGGCCGGCAGGAAGGTGCGTTGCAGGGTGATGGCAAGTTCGTGTTCCTGCCCGTAGCGTTCCACGACGTCCTTGTGCTCGACGGTGAGTTCCGCGTAGAGCGCCATCACTCCGGCATTGGTCTCGGTCAATTCCTCGTTGAGACGTTCCAGCTCGTCGCGTTGGGCGTGAGCTTCCTGCAGTGCGGCGATCAGGTCCCGTGTCTGTGCCTGGAGGTCGTCGATCGCGCTCGTGGGGCTGGCTGACTCCACAAGGGCCAGGACGTGCTCAGCCTTCAGGTCCCGGGCTGCGGACTCGGGAATCGGACAACTGATCTCGATCCGGCCACCGTGAAAGCGGTTCGCCCGCGCCGCGGCAGTCGGGAGAGAGGGAGCCTTCTCGAAACGTGTCTGGGGCAGCAGACGGGTGACGGCCCCCAGGGAGTCGGGGCTCGGGGTGCGGTCGTCCCGCCACTGCAGGACGGCCTGAAGAGCGGGAGGCTGTTGCTGCAGGGTGAAGGCAGCGGTCATGATGCCGGGGCGCAGCAAGTCGCGGCCCAGCTCGCTCAGAGCAGTGGCCAGCCGTACCTGGTCGCGGTTGTCCAGACCGACCGCCTGGGAGATGGTCTTGGCGTGGCGGCGTAGCGCGAAGACGTCCTGCTCTGTGCTGACCTGGGAGACCAGGAGCGCTGTGTGGTCGCGGGGGCGCGGGACGGGCGCCTTCACCGGGCCGCCTTGGCAATCACCGCGCTCGCGTCGTCGCGGCGGGTTCCCGCGAGGCGCAGAAGGGCGGTGGCGATCAGGGCGGGCGGGTGGTGCAGCAGACCGGCCAGATCAGCCGACCCCCACCGTTCGCTCAGACCGTCGGAGTGCATGACCAGGATCCCATGGGCGGGCAGGTGGTGTTCGTAACTACGCAGCTGATGCATCTGATGGCCGACGATCCCGGGATGGGACAACAAGGTCGAGCGCGTCGCGTTCGTGACCACGGCCGCCGCGATGTTCCCGACACCGCAGAACAGCAGACGCCCGTCCGGCTCGATGCGCGCGACGGCGACCGCAGCCCCGCGGGTACCGCGCAGCGCCCGATGCATCTGCTCGATGGCCTGTTCGGGGGTGCGGGCGCCCCCTGTGCGAAAGGCGTGAACAGCGGCCTGAGCGGCCAAGGAAGCCAGGGGGCCGTGTCCGAGCCCGTCACACGACATCACCAGGATGCCCTGCCCGGGCCCCGTGACAACGGCTCGTACGGGCATGGAAGAGCGGCCCGAGCCCCCCGGGCGGGCTGAGGAGAGGCGCGGCGAAGGCCCCATCTTCCCGCCGAACGGCCGGGTTCCGGTCAGGACCGACCAGCTCGGCCGCACCGGGTCGTCCGGAGCCGTGGCGCTCCTCTCGTCGGCCGGTCGAACCGAGTGGACTGTTGTGTCCGTGTCCGTGCGTGCCGCCCAGGCGTCACCGCAGACCTGCTCGCCGCCGATCGGCCGGGTGACCCCTGCGACCAGCGGCTCCCCGCCCACGGACGGCGGCAGCGGCCGCGGCCAGAAGCGGGCCAGCTGGACGGTGCCGAGCCCCGGCTGCGAGTGGATATCGAAGGTGTCGGCCAGCCGCCCTACGGCTCCCAGTCCGATCCCCAGGGTCCCGGCGGTCGACATGCCGTCCCGCAGCGCCTCGGACACATCCGCCATCCCGGGGCCCGAATCCACCACGACGACCTCGACCCCGGCCACCGTCTCATTGCGCAGTACGCGCAGCAGGACAGATCCGTCCACCGCGTGCTTGGTGACGTTGGCCGCCAGCTCAGCCACGGCCAGCACCAGTTCCGCGGTCCGCTGTTCGCCCAGGCCGACACGCCGGCCCAGAGCCGCGGCGGACCCGCGAGCTCCCTCCAGCCGGTCGCGGAACCAGGCCACGTCCTCTGAGTCCACCAGCGCCAACCCGTCCGCGGCCGTCACCGGGCCCACTTGGTGATGGTGACCACGGTGCCCCGGCCAAGGTGGGTCTCCAGCTCGAAGTCGTCCACCAGCCGCCGGGAACCGGACAGGCCCAGACCCATGCCGCCGCCCGACGTCCAGCCGTCCGTCAGGGCCAGGTCGACGTCGGCAATGCCAGGACCCTCGTCGGCGAAGACCAGACGCGTACCGCGCCGACCGCGCTCCTCCACGACAGACGCGGTCATCGTCCCGCCACCGCCGTGCACAAGAGTGTTGCGCGCCAGCTCACTTGCAGCAGTGATCAGCTTCGTCTGCTCCACGAGGGAGAACCGGCACTCCTGAGCCAGAGCGCGCACCAGCTGACGCGCCTGCACCACCCCGGCATTCGCCGTGATCCGAAGAACCTCCGGGCCGCCGGCTGCGCAGCTCACCGGCCGCCCGCGGCATCCGGCCCCACGCCCTTGAAACCAGCCGTGGCACGGGCCTGCTCCAGCACTCGCAGTCCCTTGTCCAGGGTCAGCGCAGTCCTCACCCCACCCAAGGACAGGCCGAGCTCGACCAGTGTGATCGCTACAGCCGGGCGCATCCCCACCACGACCGTCTGCGCGTCCAGGAGACGCGAGATCGCAGCGATGGTGGAGAGCATCCTGCCCACGAAGGAGTCGACGATCTCCACGGCGGTGATGTCGATGACCACGCCGTGCGCGCCGAAGTCCACCACGGCCGCAGCCAGATCGTCCTGCAGCAGCATCACCGCCTGGTCGTCCAGATCAGTCTGGATCGACACCAGCAGGACCTGCCCGATCCGCAATACCGGCACCCGCTCGGTCACAGCGCACCAGCCTGCGGGACCGTCTGAGAGAGAGCAACACCCGAGCGCCGCAGGGCGTGCCGCAGCGCGTCAGCGAGCGTGGCCTTGGTGACGATGTCACCGAAGTCGATACCCAACGCCACGATCGTCTGCGCGATCTGCGGACGGATCCCGGAAATCGTGCACTCGGCGCCCATCAGCCGGGCCGCCACCACCGTCTTCAGCAGATGCTGCGCGACCTCCGTGTCCACAGCAGGAACACCAGTGATGTCGATGATGGCCTGCTCGGAACCCGTATCGATGAGCGCCTGCAGCATCTTCTCCATCACCACCATGGTGCGCGCCGAATCCAGCGTGCCCACCAGGGGCACCCCGATGACTCCGTCCCACAGCTTCACGACCGGCGTGGACAGCTCCAGCAACTGCTCGGCCTGCGCCGAGATCAGCTCCTCGCGGGCCCTCGTGTAGGTCTCCACCGTGAACAAGCCCAGGGTGTCCAACAGCCTGGAAAACTTCAGATACGCATGCAGATCGCTGTCCTCACCGGACAGTGCCGACTCCAGCACCTCTTTCAGAGAGAACACGCTGACCGCAGTGTCACTGGGGCTGAAACCCTGCTGCGCACGCGTGCGCGACAGTTCGCTGAGCAGCGCCCGCACTTCACCGAACGCTTCACCACGCCCGTCAAGGCTTCCGCTACCGAGAGCCGACACCAGAGCGGTGTAGATCTCCTGAAGTTCACGGTGAACTTCCGCCCGGCTGACCCGCCCGCCCAGCGACCCGGTCACATTGTCCGCCCACTCGGCGCCGAGGTCCTCGCCCCGGACGGACAACAAGGCGATCAAGCGGCTCGAAAGGTCTTCACCAGGCACAGAGCACATCCTCTTCACACAGAGACCACGCGGCCTCCATGGAACCATATAGGCCATTGGAGTGATCAGAGGCCAGCATTCCGCCAACTTTCCTCACAGGTGACGCGCATGCCCGGCGACTCGTGATAATGATCACGCGCGACACCTGAACCTGAACCCGCATCCCCCAGATCCGCGACGCCTACCGCGATGCGCCGGAAGAGCCGCTCACGGCGAAAGCGGGGCAAGGCGCCGGAAGCAGGGCCGCGGCCTGACCTGGCAGGTTGCTCAGCAAACCGTCCTGAGAAGAGGACCCACATGGCGGTTTGCCCACTCCTGCCGGGGCGGGCTAGACGGGCCGGGCATCACGGCCGCC
Organism: Streptomyces sp. AW19M42; assembly: GCA_000470535.1. GTDB lineage: Bacteria > Actinomycetota > Actinomycetes > Streptomycetales > Streptomycetaceae > Streptomyces. The sequence continues at coordinate 50 of CBRG010000188.1, read as the reverse complement.
GACCGGAGGAGGGCAGGACTCGTTGCCTGGACGGTTGCTTGCGGCGGGGG
>CBRG010000187.1 GCA_000470535.1 Streptomyces sp. AW19M42 | reverse complement strand
TAGGGGCGGGTGCCGCCGTCCGAGACGACGTGCACGCCGAGTTCGCCCTTGGGCGACTCGACGGCGGTGTACGCCTGCCCGGCGGGGACCCGGAAGCCCTCGGTCACCAGCTTGAAGTGGTGGATCAGGGCCTCCATGGAGGTGCCCATGATCTTCCTGATGTGGTCGAGCGAGTTGCCGAGTCCGTCCGGCCCGAGCGCGAGCTGCGCGGGCCAGGCGATCTTCTTGTCGGCGACCATGACCGGGCCGGGGGCGAGCCGGTCGATGCACTGTTCGATGATCCGCAGCGACTGGCGCATCTCCTCAAGACGGATGAGGAAGCGGCCGTAGGAGTCGCAGCTGTCGGCCGTGGGGACGTCGAACTCGTAGTCCTCGTACCCGCAGTACGGATCGGTCTTGCGCAGGTCGTGCGGGAGTCCGGCGGAACGCAGGACGGGACCGGTGGCGCCGAGCGCCATACAGCCGGTCAGGTCGAGGTAGCCGACGTCCTGCATGCGGGCCTTGAAGATGGGGTTGCCGGTGGCGAGCTTGTCGTACTCCGGCAGGTTCTTCTTCATGGTCTTCACGAACTCGCGCAGGTGGTCGACCGCACCCGGCGGCAGGTCCTGGGCGAGGCCGCCGGGCCGGACGAACGCGTGGTTCATCCGCAGACCGGTGATCAGCTCGAAGAGATCGAGAACGAGTTCACGATCGCGGAAGCCGTAGATCATGATCGTCGTGGCGCCGAGCTCCATGCCGCCGGTGGCGATGCACACCAGGTGCGAGGAGATCCGGTTGAGCTCCATCAGCAGCACGCGCAGGACGGTCGCCCGGTCGGGGATCTGGTCCTCGATACCGAGGAGCTTCTCCACCCCCAGGCAGTACGCCGTCTCGTTGAAGAACGGCGTGAGGTAGTCCATGCGCGTGACGAAGGTGGTGCCCTGCGTCCAGTTCCGGAATTCGAGGTTCTTCTCGATGCCGGTGTGGAGGTAGCCGATGCCGCAGCGGGCCTCGGTGACGGTCTCGCCGTCGATCTCCAGGATCAGCCGGAGCACGCCGTGGGTGGACGGGTGCTGGGGGCCCATGTTGACGATGATGCGCTCGTCGTCGGAGGCGGCCGCCGACTGGACGACCTCGTCCCAGTCGCCGCCGGTGACTGTATATACGGTCCCCTCGGTCGTGGCGCGGGGAGTCGCGTGGGGAGTGGTCATCAGGAGTACGACCTCCGCTGGTCCGGAGCCGGGATCTGGGCGCCCTTGTACTCGACGGCGATGCCGCCGAGCGGGTAGTCCTTGCGCTGCGGGAAGCCCTGCCAGTCGTCCGGCATCATGATCCGGGTGAGGGCGGGATGCCCGTCGAAGACGAGCCCGAAGAAGTCGTACGTCTCGCGCTCGTGCCAGTCGTTGGTCGGGTAGACCGCGACGAGGGACGGGACGTGCGGATCGCTGTCCGGCGCGGACACCTCCAGCCGGATGAGCCGGCCGTGGGTGAGCGAGCGCAGGTGGTAGACGGCGTGCAGCTCGCGTCCCTTGTCACCGAGGAAGTGGACGCCGCTCACCCCCGTACACAGCTCGAAGCGCAGTGCCGGGTCGTCGCGCAAGGTCTTCGCGACGGTGAGCAGGTGCTCGCGGGCGATGTGGAAGGTGAGCTCGTCGCGGTCGACGACGGTCTTCTCGATGGCGTTGCCCGGGAGGAGACCCTGTTCCTCCAGGGCGCCTTCGAGCTCGTCGGCCACCTCGTCGAACCAGCCGCCGTACGGGCGCGAGGTGGCGCCCGGCAGCGTGACGGTACGGACGAGCCCGCCGTAGCCGGAGGTGTCGCCGCCGTTGTTGGCGCCGAACATGCCCTTGCGTACGCCGATGACCTCGCCGGTCTCGTCGCGCGGGGTGGGGACGCCGTTGGCGCCGGGCTGCTGGTCGCTCATCGCAGCAGCCCCTTCATCTCGATCAGGGGCAGTGCGTTGAGCGCCGCTTCCTCCGCCTCACGGGCGGCCTCCTCCGCGTTGACCCCGAGCTTGGAGCCCTGGATCTTCTGGTGGAGCTTGAGGATCGCGTCGATCAGCATCTCGGGACGCGGCGGGCAACCCGGCAAATAGATGTCAACCGGAACAATATGATCAACACCCTGAACAATGGCGTAGTTATTGAACATCCCGCCCGATGACGCGCAAACCCCCATGGAGATGACCCACTTGGGATTCGGCATCTGGTCGTAGACCTGCCGCAGGACGGGCGCCATCTTCTGGCTGACCCGTCCCGCCACGATCATCAGGTCCGCCTGCCGCGGCGATCCGCGGAAGACCTCCATCCCGAACCGGGCCAGGTCGTAGCGACCGGCCCCGGTCGTCATCATCTCGATGGCGCAGCAGGCGAGGCCGAAGGTGGCCGGGAATACGGAGGACTTCCGTACCCAGCCGGCGGCCTGCTCGACAGTGGTCAGCACGAAGCCGCTGGGCAGCTTCTCTTCGAGTCCCATGGTGTGCCCCTCAGCCCCTCAGTCCCATTCCAGACCGCCGCGACGCCACACATACGCGTAGGCGACGAAGACGGTGAGCACGAAGAGCAGCATCTCGACGAGCCCGAAGATCCCCAGGGCGTCGAAGGTGACCGCCCAGGGATAGAGGAAGACGATCTCGATGTCGAAGACGATGAAGAGCATCGCCGTCAGGTAGTACTTGATCGGGAAACGGCCGCCTCCGGCTGGAGTGGGGGTGGGTTCGATACCGCACTCGTACGCTTCCTGCTTTGCCCGGTTGTACCGCTTGGGGCCGATAAGCGTGGCACTGACCACGGAGAAGATCGCAAAACCCGCCCCGAGGGCGCCGAGCACGAGGATGGGCGCGTAGGCATTCACGCTCCTCGCTCCTTCCAGTCGTCCTTGACCGTTGGACCGCATCGGGCGATCTGGCTCGCCACCTCACCAAGATCGTGCACATGTGAGGCAGTTCACAAGCCCGACTGCCCCGCATCCTATGCCCGTCATCCTGTGATCTGCGACACGGGGTACGACAACGCCTTTGTGATCTCCACCACCTGACGAACGATCATGAAGTCGGATGAGCGGTGATCTTCATACGCGAAGCGGCCGAGTGATCACGAGACGTGACATCCGATACCGTCATGGCTGGTCAAAGGGGTGTCGCCCTATCAAGCGATGGTGACTACAACAAAATTGGCGATGGACGCGATGCGGTGATATAGGGATCTGCCCCACTCTGGGGTGACGGCCGCCACCGAGGACCACCGGAGGGACGACCGGGGGCCGACCCGGGGTGACGCCGTGGACGAAATGCCAGCATCCGGACATCAATCCACTTCCGGACGAATAGGCCATCACGCACGGCCAGTTCGACGCCCGCACCACACCTCTCGCGCGAGGCACTCGTATGCCCGTCACGCCGAGACCATGCGGTGACCTGCGTCACTCGGTCGCCGCCGTCATATAAGCGGGCTTGGCCAACGGTGTGAACGGATGGTAAGTGACGGGCAATTCGGTCGTATTACTGAAAACCCGTGATCACGACCATGATCGCGTCCGTCCGATTTGCCCGTTACGGCGTCAATAAAGGCCCCGGGGAAGCGGATTCACAGATTCCGGACGTAACTGTGTCGCAACACACGTTTCTTGATGGGACCCCTGGGGCCCTGATAGCGCTAGTACCCATGTCCCACACCGCTCTCATACCCAGCCACCGGAAGCCCCGCCAAAGCGCCTCGAAGACGGCGCTGCGGGCCGGAGTTGCCGGTGGCGTCCTCAGCACCATCGCGGTCGCAGGCGCTGCCGGTCCGGCCCAGGCCGAGCCGGTGACCCAGACCATCGAGATGCCCACCATCACGGCCGGCCTCTCCACCACCGTCGCGGCGTCCGCGGAGGCCACGCAGCAGGTCGCCCTCGACCTGGAGACGCAGGCCAACGAGGACGCGGCAGCCGCCACCGCGGCCAAGGCCGCCAAGAAGGCCAAGGCCGAGGCAGTTCGCAAGGCAGAGGCCGAGAAGAAGGCGGAGGCCGCCGCGAAGGCCCAGGCGGAGGCCAAGGCAGAGGCCGCCGAGCGCGCCTCCCGCTCCACCGAGCGCACGACGCTCAGCGCCCCCTCGGGCTCCTCCTCGTCCGGTTCCTCGGTGTCGACCGCCTCCGCGCCGGCCTCCTCCTCCGCATCGGGCTCCGCGGCCTCGGTCGTCTCGTTCGTGCAGATGCAGGTGGGCGACGCGTACGTGTCCGGCGGCACCGGCCCCAACTCGTGGGACTGCTCCGGCCTCGTCCAGGCCGCGTTCCGCACGGTGGGCGTCGACCTGCCGCGCGTCTCGCAGAGCCAGTCGACCGCGGGCACCCAGGTCTCGCTCAGCAACCTCCAGCCGGGCGACATCCTGTACTGGGGCGGCGCGGGCAGCGCGTACCACGTCGGGGTCTACGTGGGCGGCGGCCAGTTCGTCGGCGCGCAGAACTCCTCGACCGGTGTGGTGCAGAAGTCCCTGGACTACGACCCGCCGTCGGGTGCGGTCCGCGTCCTCTGATTCACGTCACCTGAGTTCTCGGATTCACAAGCGCCTCGGCGCACGTCGAATGGCCGTCGCTCCCCCGCTCGGGAGCACGGCCGTTCGGCGTTTCCGGATTCGGTATCCGGCGGGAACCCGACATCCTCCCGGCGGCCGACGTTGACGTCGCGAACCTGCCGGACACCGGCCGCGTGCGCTTGTGAACCGGGGCGAACAGCCCCCGACCCACCGAGCACAGGACTGCTGGTCCTGACGCTCCCCGCTCCGCCCCCGGCCGAGGGCCGCCCGCCCCTTGGCACTCCGCGCCCTGCAGCGGGGCACGGGGGGCCCCGTACGCCCTGCTGCTGACGACGCCCCTCATCGTGGCAGGCGCCAGGAGCACGGAGCCGCCTCCCCCGGGCCTTTGACGACGCGGGCGCGTTCCACGTTTCACAAGCGGTCCGGGACGCGTTCGACGAGGACGAACCAGACCGTCTTGGCGTTCCGCACCCGCCCGCCGCGCGTCGTGGTCCCCCACCGGTCCGTCAGGCTCTCCACGATGACGAGCCCGCGCCCGCTCTCCGCGTGCGGCGCGGCGCCCGGCCTGGGCAGCCGGCCCGGCTCTTCGTCGGTCACGCAGACCACGACCTGACGCCGGTTCACCGTCACATCGACCCGGATGCGCGCCGACCGCGTGTGGCAGTGCGCGTTGGACACCACCTCGCTCACGCACAGCCGGGCGTCGTCGACCAGCCCGGGGTGCTCGGTGGCCCGCAGCAGCGTGCCCACGAAGTCCCGTGCGACACGGGGTGCGGTGGGGCTGTTCGGCGCGACGAGCCGGTATCGCTCGCGGCGCTGCGGGAGGTACGGGGCGGGCGGGGGCGGAACGGTTGCGGGGGTCATGGCGCGGTCTCCCTACGTGAACGGGTCTCCGGTACGTCGCCGGAGTGTTCCGGTGACCCGTGGCATCGGCCGGGTCCCGGGCAAGGTGAACTTGCTGACGGGTGGCTGCACTTCGGAGCACCGAACCGTTTCCGGTCGACATAAGGAAACGTTAGGGTCCATACATGCACCGGTGCAAGACTGCCCCACCCGGTTCACACCCAAGGGTGAACCCGTCGCACCGCACCGGGGGCCCTGCGAGACTGCACACGCGAACAGGAGAAGGTGACATGCCGCCAAGGGACAACCCGACCGCACGCCAGGCCCGCCTGGGCAGCGAACTGCGCAGGCTCCGCGAGCGCGCGGGCAGAACCGCCCGCGAGGCAGCCGGACGCATCAACACCGATCAGGCCAGAATCAGCCACATCGAAGCCGGTCGCAGTGGCATTGGCGAGGAGCGGATCCGTCGGCTCGCGAGCTTCTACACGTGCGACAACGACGCACTGATCGAGGCGCTGTGCGCGATATCCCGCGAGCACCGGGGCCAGTTCTGGTGGGACGAATACCGCGGCACACTCGCGCCCGGTTTCCTGAACATCGCTGAGCTTGAGCACCATGCGAGCCACATGCGGTGCCTCCAGTCCATGACGCTGCCAGGCCTGCTCCAGACTCCGGAGTACTCCCGGGCCCTGTTCGAGGGGGTACTCCCCAAGCTGCCCGAGGACGAGGTCTCGGCGCGAGTGGAGCACCGTATGCGCAGGCAGGCTGTACTCGACCGCGACGATCCACCCGCGTTCGAGGCGATCGTGCACGAGGCAAGCCTGCGCGTGCGGGTCGGTGGCCGGAAGGTCGCCCGCGGCCAACTGGAGCACCTACTTGAGGCGGCGGACCGGCCGGCCGTGACGGTGCGCGTGATTCCGTTTGCGAGCGAACAGTTCGTCGAGGTCACACAGACGGTGCTGTACGCGGCCGGAGTCGTGCCCCAATTGGACACCGTGCACATCGACGCGCCCTTCGGCGGGGTCCAGCTGGATGCCGCCGCAGATCTCCACCGGTATCGGATGCAGCTCGACTTCGCCCAGCAGGTCGGCCTGGCCTCCGAGGAGTCACGCAGCTTCATTCACCACATCGCACGGGACCTGTGATAATCCGCAGCATGAACACAGAGATCGAGTGGCAGAAGTCGTCCTTTTCCGGGGGCGGCGGAGAGCAGTGTGTCGAGGTGGCCCAGCACGCCGAGCAGATCCTGATGCGCGAGAGCGACGATCCCGGCGCGGTGACGACCACGAGCCGGGCCAAGTTCGCCGCGTTCATCAAGGGTGTCAAGGCGGGCGAGTTCGACCACTTCGCTCAGTAGGAACCCTTCAGCCGCATCGTCTGCGCGAGAGCCCCCCGCCCAACGGTGGGGGGCTCTCACACGTCTCGAATACATACATGCCCCGGAGCATGGTTGCGCCACAAGGCCGGGTGACGCTACCGTCACCGTACGTCGCCACCTCGGTCGAGCGCACCGCTCAACCTCTCAGGGCGACCCCGCAAATCCCCCTGCGTTCAGGCCCCTTGGGGGCCACGCGCTCCTTCCGCGCGCCCACACGCTGTGATCGGACGGTCGACCATGCGTACGTCACACCAAGCCGCCCCCGTGGAGGCCCGCGTCGAACGCGGCTTCCGGTTCGAGGTCATTCGCTACTCCCCCGCAACCGACTTCGTCCCGGAACCGGTCGACCTGCGCGTCCTGCCCGGCCCCCGCGAGGCGATCCGCGCCATCCGCGTCCAGCTCCGCGCGAGCCACGTACTGGGGCTGACACCGCGCGAGGCGGGGCGGGCGCTGTACTGGGCGGACCAGGGCGGCTGGGTTCAAGCGCTTGGCGCGCTCCATCGGGGCGAGCCCTGCGGGTTCACACTGCCGCTCCGCAAGGAGCGCCATATCGAGTGGCACGTACGCCCCCTGCTGCACCTGACGCTCACGCCCGCGACACCACTCAGTGCGCGATGCCGTCGATCAGCTCACGCGCGCCCTGACGCAGCAGGCTGACGGCGACGGACGTGCCGAGGGTGGCCGGGTCGAGGGGACCGGCCCACTCGTGGGCGTTGAGGACGGTCTTGCCGTCGGGGGTGAACACCTTGGCCCGGAGCGAGAGTTCGCCGCTGCCTTCGACCTGGGCGTATCCGGCGATGGGGCTGTTGCAGTGCCCTTGCAGGACGTGGAGGAGCATGCGCTCGGCGGTCGTCTCGCGGTGAGTGGCGGCGTCACCCAGCTCGCTGATCACGTCGATCAGGGCGGTGTCATCCTCGCGGCACTGCAGGGCGAGGACTCCCGCACCGATCGGCGGGCACATCAGCTCGGGCGACAGCACTTCGGTGATCACGTCGGTACGGCCGATGCGTTCGAGCCCGGAGAGCGCCAGGAGCAGCGCGTCGGCCTCCCCGGCGGCGAGCTTCTCCAGGCGGCGGTTGGCGTTGCCCCGCATCGGCACGCAGTCCAGTTGAGGGTGCGAGGCGGCCAGCTGGGCGATGCGCCGGACCGACGAGGTGCCGACGCGGGTGCCGGCCGGGAGCTCGTCGAGGCGGAGGCCGTCCGGGTGGATGAGCGCGTCCCGGATGTCGTCGCGGGCGAGGAACGCGGCGAAGGTCGTACCGGCGGGCAGCGGCCTGTCGGCGGGGATGTCCTTCACGCAGTGCACCGCGAGCTCCGCCTCGCCCGCGAGGAGCGCCTGATCGACCTCCTTCGTGAACGCCCCCTTGCCCTCGACCGCCGCGAGATCGCCCATCCACTTGTCGCCGGTCGTCCTGACCGGGACGACCTCGGTGGCGGTGTCCGGGTAACGGACGGCCAGCAGGGCGCGGACGCGCGCCACCTGGGCGAGGGCCATGGGCGAGTCGCGGGACACGATGCGGATCAGATTCAGTTCAGAGGCGGGCATAGCGCCCACGATAGACCCCGGTCCGGGGCGTGGGACGTCAGACCCTGCCGCCCATCTCAGCGATCTGGGCTGCGGATTGGGGCACCGATCAGCTGTGCGAGGACGGGTCGGCGCACCACCTCTGATGGGGTCATCGGGCTCGGAGACGGTCGATGAAGTCGGGCACGCCCTCCACCTGTCGGTAGGGCTTGAAGGCCGGGGCCAGTTCACGGACGAGGGTGACGCACCGCTCGGCGCCGATCCTGGTGGCGAGGTCCAGCGATTCGGTAGTGACGGCCAGGGCCTGTTCGATGTCGTTGGACCGGAGGAAACCCTTGGCCTGATAGGTCAAGAAGATGCCGCGAGTCTTGTCCCTGGCCTTGGGCAGCAGGGCCATGCCCTCGGTCATTTTGGTGAGGGCCTCCTCCTCCTGGCCGAGGTCGAGCAGACACTGCCCCGAATCCACCGCCAGGTCCGCCGGACTCATCCACGCGCACCAGCCCGGCGCGGGATCGGTGGCCCGCACCGACAACTCGGTCTCGGCCGAAAACAGGTCCCGGTAGCAGGCGGTCCGCCGTCCGAGGGCCGCGTAGGCCCTGGCCCGGCGCACGAACAGCAGCGACCGGGCGGTGGGGTGCCTGGTGCCCGAGATCGCATGGCCGAGCTGGTCCACAGAGACGTCCGGCCTGCCGAGCCAGTTCGACTGGTAGGCGAAGTCGGAGAGCACTCCGGCGCCGAAGTCGCGGTCGCCCGCGACGTGCGAGGAGTGCAGGGCCGCAGTCCAGAGCTTGCCTGCCGCGTAGTGCTTCCCCTGGTCGAAGCGGTACCAGCCGCATGTGGTGGACAGTGCCGCGGCCAGAGAGTGCAGGCGCCTGCCGGTTCGTTCGGTGCACCGGCCGGCGTCGATCAGGTCGGTGACCGTGGCGAGGTGGGCATCCGCCAACTTGATGGTGTGCTGACGCTGTTCGGTCGGGAGGGCCGTCAGCTTCGCGCTGGTGGTCTCCAGCCAGTCGATGAGTTCGGTATCGACAGCCGTCCGCCCGCTGAGTGCGGCGGTGAGGCGGTCCGTCTCGATCGTGGCCCACTGGGCGGCGAGGCCGGCCAGCGCAGCCGCGCTGTAGGTCATGAAGCTGCGGCGGTCCATGGCGGCTTTCTGTGCGTCTCGAAGTACGTGAACCGTGTGTGCCGTCCCGAGCGGCATAGGCAGATCCCCGCCGGGCAGCCAGTCGGGCCAGCCGTGCGACTCCAGTTCCTTCATGGGGACGCCGAAAGCTTCGGCTATCAGGATCTGCGAGTCGGGACCGGGCTTCTTGCGCCCGTTCTCCCATCGGCTGACGGCTGTCTTGTCGGCACCGGAACGGAGTCCGTGCCTGCGGGCGGCCCGGTCGAGGTGCGCGGCCAAGTCACTCTGCGACCAGCCACGCAGTTCGCGGGCGTAGGCGAGGGGGTGCCGGATCGGGTCGTCCACGCGCCAATTCCATCATCGAAAGTGACCACAAGCTTACTGCGAGCGAGGACGGGACAACTCCGGGACTACACAGCGCGCCTGCCCAAGAGCCGTCCTTTCGGCTGTACTCGATACACATCGACAAGTTCCCGCACGAAGCGGAAGGAGTCTGCCCGTGAAACGACGAGCCGCAGCCACCGATCTGGGCTCCACGACAGTCGAAGACCGCCTGCCGGGCCTGCCCACGGCGGGCCAAAGGAGGTGTGCGCCGCTAGCAGGTTCCGTCGAAGAGGCCGCCGAGAAGGCTCCCGGTAGATTCTCTTGTGGTCACAGGTCCTCAGCCGTTCCGTCGATGGCGGGGCCGCATCCTTCGGGAAGGTTGGCGACGATCAGATCGATCGCCTCCTCCACTGTCTCGGGCTCGCCGAGGGTGGTGCCGTCGGACTGACGGATCACCACGAACCCGCCGCCACCGCGACGGAACAGGGTGGCCACGTCATGCTTCCGCGGGCGGCGGATGCATCGGCTGAAGTACAGAGCGCCGTGGCTGACCACAGGGAACAGTTCTCGCAGGCGAGGGTTCGCATACGCTGCCCGGGGCATAGTCGGATTGATTAAATCGGCATCGTAGTCAAGGATATTGCTCCATTCCTCCGCGACAATTTGTCTGGCTCGCATAGCAGACTCATCATCTGTCATTTTGCTGGTTCAGCTCCTTCTGGGCCTAGGAGGTTGTATCTCGGAAATATCCGGTTTCGGGACGATGACTTCCTCGTTACCTGAGTACCATCGTATTTCCTCCCAGGGGCGTCCGAGTGGATCGGGCTCGTTGAACATCGCATCGGACTCGTACATGCGCACATTGCGCGCGACAACGCTCATCTCCCAAGCCGTCCCGAAACCTTCCTCCGGCAGGTTCCCGGGGGCGGTGCTGAACGGTTGGCCGTTCCGGACTGCGGTCTGGAAAGCGTCCACGATGGTCTCCGGGGTGTTCCAGTTGCCGTACTCACCCCTGCTGTTCGGCATCCCGTCGAGGGTGATGGACAAGGTGGTGTCACGGTCGCCCACAGCGGCCATGACGTTCGTCATCCACACAGGCCCGGACGCCTCCATCTGAGCGTAGTCGTCCCCGTTGTAGGTGTGGGCTCCTGGATCACCGTTGGCGCGGAGATGCGTGGCCAGTGAGTTCGAGGCGAAATCGGGCCTTCGATTTACCCCCAGCACCACGCTGTGACGGTCCTGCCCACTCCGGTGCGGGCACCCCGCCAGCCCCAGCGGGTCGATCCACCGCGTGGGGTTGTCGACGTAGGCGATCGCGTTCGGGGCCGGGGTAAGGCCGAGAGGGTCGGGGGAAAAGTAGCGGCCGGTCTCGGGGTCGTAGTGGCGGTGGCGGTTGTAGTGGAGTCCCGATTCAGGGTCGAAGTACTGGCCCGGAAAGCGCAGCGGGGTGTAGGCGTTGGCTCCGTGGTTCCACGAGGTTGTGCCCCACAGGGTGGCGCGGGTGTGCCATGCCACTTCGCCTTGCTCGTCGATGAGTTCACGCGGTGTGCCGATGAGATCGGTGACGATCGCGAAGAAGCGCTGGTCGACTTCCGCTTCGTCCACGAGCCGTCGTTCCACTTGACTTACCGGCTTCACACCGTCGTGGTCCCAGGTGAGGACGACGGAGTCCCGGGTGCCCGGTGTGGAGGTGGTCTGTTCGCACAGGGTGTCGCCGTCCCAGGTGAAGGTCACCTCCTCGGTGACCGTCGCTCCGTCCCCGGACAGGCGCTGTTTGGCGGTGCGGCGCCCCAGGGCGTCGTAGAGGTAACGCCAGCGCGTGCCGTCCGGTGTGGTGACCGAGACCAGGCGGTCCTCGGCGTCCCAGCCGTAGCGCCAGGTGTCGGGCTTGCGGGAGAGTCGGGCCTTCTGCCGCAGGACCACCCGGCCTTGGGCGTCGTGTTCATAGCGGCAGCGGCCGGCCCGGGTGATGCGGGTGCCGGTGTACTCGCGCGGGCCGGTGGCGGGGTCCGTACCGGGCCAGGAGGCAGTGGTTTGGTTACCGGCCTCGTCGTACGCGTACCGCTCCGACCAGTTCTCGGCGGTGACACCGGTGACCCGGCCGTCACCAGTGGCCTCCAACCGTTTATGCCCGCTGGTCAGTTCATCGACCGAGGTGAGGTGGCCGTCGGCGCGGTATGTGTACGAGCGGTGCTGGAGTAGCCGGTCGCCGGTCGCGCGGACGCTCTGGTCGGTCAGACGGCCTGCGGGGTCGTAGGCGTGGTCCACGGTCAGCGCGTCACCGATCCGGCGGGTCGTCTCGCGCCCCGCCTCGTCGAAGGCGAAGACCACGTGTCGCCCCGAAGCGTTCAGTTCGGCTCGCAGCCCGCTGGGGAAGGACCAGTTGCTGACAGCCCCGGACGGTGTGACCCGGCGAGTGCGACGGCCGGCCTCGTCGTAGGTGTTACTCAGTTCGCGGCCGTCGCAGATCTCGCGGAGGGCCCTGCCCGAACTGTCGCGGACGTAGGACAGCTCGGTGCCGGCACCTGTCGCAGAGGCGAGGCGGCCGTGAACGTCGTAGTCGAAGCGCGTGACCGTGCCGTCGACGTCCTTGGCGGTGATGCGGCCCGCCGTGTCGCGGGTGAAGCGGACTGTCTGGCCCAGAGCGTTCGTGCGGGAGGTGAGGTGCCCGCAGGCGTCGTGTGCATAGCTGAGAGAGCGGCCGTCGAAGTCGGTCTCCGAGGTGAGACGTCCGGCCGCGTCGTACATGTAGTCCCAGGTCAGGCCCTGGGGGTTGGTGACACGGGACATGCGCAGTTCGGAGTCGTGCGTGAACTCCTGGCGCGCGCCGTCGGGTGTGATGCGTGCGGAGACAAGATCGAAGTGCGTGTATTCGAAACGGGTCTCGCCGCCCGCCGCATCGGTGTGGACGAGGCAGTTGCCCTCGCCGTCGTACGTCCACGACTGCTGCGAGCCGTCGGGATCCGTACGCCGGGCGGGCCTTCCCTCGACGGTCCATTCCAGCTCGGTGGTGCGGCCCTGCGGGTCGGTGATCCTCACCGCCCGCCCGAACGAGTCGCGGGTGTAGTGGGTGACCGTCCCGAGCGGTCCGCGCACCGCCAGCGGAAGACCGGCCCTGTCGCAGCGCAGCCGATCAAGCGCGCCGAGGGAGTCGTCGACACCGGTGAGCTGGCCATCCGGTCCATGGGTGAGTCGGGTTGTCGTGCCGTTCGGCCGGGTGAAGAGCGTCGGGTTGCCCCGGTCGTCGTACTCCTGCCGTGAGGTCGCGCCGTCGGGACCGGTGACGGAGGCGAGCTGGTTCAGGTCGTTGTACTCGATGTCGGCGGAGCTGCCGTCCGGGTGCTCGATCCGGGTCAGGTTTCCGTGATCGTCGTAGGTGTAAGCGGTGGTCCGGCCGAGCGGATCCGTTCGGGAGAGGAGCCGGTCGTAGCGGTCGAAGGAACTGCGGGTGATGCCGCCCAGTGGATCGGTCTCCGCGACCGCCTGGAGCCGGTTGTTGAAGTGATGGGCCTTGGTCGCGCCGAGAGAGTCCGTGTACCGGGTGACGCGGTCGCCCGTCTCCGGGTGGACGTCGTATGCGAACGTGGACGACAGGTAGCCGTCCGGGCCGATCGTGCGGACGACGCGACCGGCGTCGTCGTACACGTAGCGGAACGTGGAGTCGTTGCGGTCGGTCCAGGACGTGATCCGGGCATCCACGTCGTATGTGAAACGAAGTGGCAGCCCTGAGGAGTTGACGACGCTGCCGAGGTTGCCGAGGGGGTCGTATGCGTAGCGCATGACGGTGACCGGGCCGTCCGGAGTACGCAGCGACATCTCTCGCACCCGGGCGTCCTCGACGGCCAGATTGATCCGGTAGCCGCCGGAGTGGGCGACCGTGGTCGGAGTGCCGTCGCTGACGCGTCCGAAGGAGATCCGGTTGAGGTTGCGGTCCTCGATCTCTTCCAGCCAGTAGGCCGGCGACGTGTTGTACGGGCCGCCACGGAACGAACGGGTCAGGCCCGTGTGAGGGTCGGTGACGCGATAGGTGGTCTCCGCGTTGTCCTGTCCGCCGTGCACCAGTGGGAGACGGGCACCCTCAAGGGGCAGGACGCCGTCGTCGTCACCGGGCAGCGGCAGCCGTGGGTAGACGAGGAGCGAACCGTCCTCCCGTGACCACACCGCGCCGACGCCCAGCGGGTCGAGTTCGATCCGCTCGTCCAGCGTGGATGCCCAGCTGCGGCCGAACCACTGGCCATAGCGGTAGCCGGAGAGATGTGTCCGGCGGAGGACGAGAGGAAGGACTCCGGGCAGGGCCACATCGGTCTGCGGCAGGGTCATCTCACCGGTGGCGACGTCCACCGGGTCGTTCTCGCAGATCTTCTTGTCCAGCGAGATGCTGTGACGGCGCGGCTCGCCCTTGGCGTTCTTCAGAACATCCGCCTTTGTGAGAGCGGAGTCCTTACGTGTTCGGGGGCGCGGGACGGTTTCTCCGTCGTCCTTGCGTACCTTTGACAACCTGTCCTTGATATCCAGGTCGATCTTCTTCTGGGCTTCGGATATCTCCTTGACCGCCTTCGGCAGGTCCTCGCCGAGGTGGTCGCCCATCGCCTTGTTGGCTTTGCCGAGCGCTTTCATGGCTTTGTCGAGCACGGGATCAAGAGCGCCGGCGATATCGTCCTTGCCCCGAGTCCGGCCGTGGTGCGTGCCGGCCTTGGCCAGCCTGCCCGCGGTCTTGCCGTGGACGTCGACGCTGACCAGCTTCAGGCTGGTGCCGGCCCGGTCGTGCTCCCCGTGCTCGATGTGAACGCCCTTGCCGGGTGCGCTCCCCGGGCCGTTCGCCGAAGCGAGCTGGAAGGACTCCTTGGCGCCCGCCACTCCTTCGTTGAAGCTCTCCTTGCCCGACTGGCCGACCTGGTTCATGTCGACGCCGTCCTGCAGCCCGAGCATGCTGGCGCCGACCTGTATCGCCAGATCCGCGGCCATGCTCTCCAGCGCGGAGACGGCCGGTTCGGTCAGAGCGGAGACGATGTAACTGACCACCTCCTCCAGGCACTCCTTGATGACCCGGCGGATGGCCTGCTGGGCGACCGCGATCGCTCCTCCGCCGATGAGCATGGACAGCCCGCCGGTCACCGGTATCAGGGCCATGGAGATGCCCGCCTTGCCCGCCAGCACGCTCAGATGGACAAGCGCCGCGTACTTCATGGCCTCGATCGCCGTGGCCGCGTTGTCCAGGGCTCCGGCGATCGTGCGAGCGCCGTCGGCCAGGTCCTTTACATGCTTGTTCTTGATCTTGCCCCAGTGGCTGCCCAGGGCGTCCAGGGCTTCACCATGACCGGACGAGAGCAAACGTTGCACGTACTGGTTGGCAAGGTGACCGTCGTCCTCTACGTCCTCGGCGAACTCCCGGAGGGCGTCGGCCATATCCCGGTACGCGTCTTCGTCGACGTTCGGCCAATTGACGCCGATGACGTCAAGCAGAGTGTCCGCCCAATCGGGCACAGTTACGGCCACAGCACGAAGTCCCCCCGAACCAAACTGCGTTCACCGAATGCAGATGCGAAGAGAATCTCATTCCTGGACTGCCTTTACCAAGTCCTTTCCAGGCCGGATGTGGGCCGGATGTGGGCCGGACGCCAAAGATCCCCCGGCCGTTGGCCCGGGGCTTTGAGGTTGAGGAGAGACGTGCGGTGTTCAGGCTCATGCGCCCCGTGCGTCTGCCTCATATACGCAACGCGGCCCGGACACCCTGGCCACAGCCAGTCGGGGGTGGTGGTGGCGTCGCCAGTGGCCGGTGCGGGCGTCGGGGTGCGATGCCGATAGAGGGATTCACGCCCGTGGTCAGGGAGAAGCGGGCACCGGCTCGGTGGCACGCGGCGGCCAGGTCGGCGGTGTGGAACTTGCCGTCCGCCTGCACCATCCCGGATTCCGGTTTCCGCCCGCCTCCTTCGCGATGGCCAGGGCCGCCTCCGGTGCGGCCCGCAGCCTTATCCGGCGCCTCGCGAACAGGCCGCTCGGTTACGAAGTCCACCCGAGGGCCCTGGCACATCCTCCGACGTAGGCGGCCCCGCCCGCTCAGGCCTTCGGTGCCACCTTCGAGAGGCCGTTGATGATGCGGTCCATCGCGTCGCCGCCCGTCGGGTCGGTGAGGTTGGCGAGCATCTTCAGGGTGAACTTCATCAGCAGCGGGTGCGTCAGGCCGCGCTGGGTGGCGACCTTCATGACCTTCGGGTTGCCGATCAGCTTCACGAAGGCGCGGCCCATCGTGTAGTAGCCGCCGTAGGTCTCCTTGAGCACCTTCGGGTAGTTGTTCAGGGCCAGTTCGCGCTGGGCGGGGGTCGCACGGGCGTGGGCCTGGACGATGACGTCCGCCGCGATCTGGCCCGACTCCATCGCGTACGCGATGCCCTCACCGTTGAACGGGTTGACCATGCCCCCCGCGTCACCGACGAGCAGCAGGCCCTTGGTGTAGTGCGGCTGGCGGTTGAAGGCCATCGGCAGGGCGGCGCCGCGGATCGGCATCGTCATGTTGTCCGGGGTGTAGCCCCAGTCCTCCGGCATCGACGCGCACCACGCCTTGAGGACCTCGCGCCAGTCCAGCTCCTTGAACGCGGCCGAGGAGTTGAGGATACCGAGGCCGACGTTGGAGGTGCCGTCACCCATGCCGAAGATCCAGCCGTAGCCGGGCAGCAGGCGGTCCTCGGCGCCCCGGCGGTCCCAGAGTTCCAGCCAGGACTCCAGGTAGTCGTCGTCGTGGCGGGGCGAGGTGAAGTACGTACGGACCGCGACGCCCATCGGGCGGTCCTCGCGGCGGTGCAGGCCCATCGCGAGGGAGAGCCGGGTGGAGTTGCCGTCGGCGGCGACGACGAGCGGGGCGTGGAAGGTGACCGGGGTCTTCTCCTCGCCGAGCTTCGCGTGCACACCGGTGATCCGGCCGGTGCGGGGGTCGGTGATCGGGGCGCCGACGTTGCAGCGTTCGTACAGCCGCGCGCCGCCCTTCTGCGCCTGGCGGGCCAGCTGCTCGTCGAAGTCGTCGCGCTTGCGGACCAGCCCGTAGTCCGGGTAGGAGGCGAGATCCGGCCAGTCCAGCTGGAGCCGGACGCCGCCGCCGATGATGCGCAGGCCCTTGTTCCGGAGCCAGCCGGCCTCTTCGGAGATGTCGATGCCCATGGAGACGAGCTGCTTGGTGGCGCGCGGGGTGAGGCCGTCGCCGCAGACCTTCTCGCGGGGGAAGGCGGTCTTCTCCAGGAGGAGGACGTCCAGGCCCGCCTTGGCGAGGTAGTACGCGGTCGTGGAGCCGGCTGGGCCTGCCCCGACGACGATCACATCCGCGCTGTGTTCGGACAGGGGCTCGGTCACGGTCGGATCTCCCGAAGACTCGAAATCGCGTGCCGCGCGGCACATGTCCCGTGCAGTCTATGGGGGGCCAGCTGATCAACCTCCCGAAGGGCTCCCTCATGTCGACCGCGCCCCGCACCCTCCCTGTCGTACAGCTGCGTGTCCCGACCGACGAGGACGCGGTGACCTGGCACCGCGCCTTCGCGGACCCCGAGGTCATGGCGTTCCTCGGCGGCCGCCCGTCCGAACTGTCGCTGTACGAGGAGTGGACCGCCAGGCAGCGCCGGTTCGACGCCGAGCGCGGCTTCTGCCTGTGGAGCGTGCTCGACGAGGGCGGCGGGTTCGTCGGCTTCACGGGTGCGCAGCCGTGGCCGCAGAGCGCGTACGGGCCGGTGGGCGAGATCGAGATCGGCTGGCGGCTGGCCCGCCCGGCGTGGGGCCGGGGCTACGTGACCGCGGCCGCGCACCTCACCCTTGAGCGGTTGCGCGCGGCCGGGGTGGAGCGTGTGGTGGCGGCGGTCGACGAGCTGAACGAGCGCTCTGCCGCGGTGGCCCGGCGCCTCGGCATGGAGCCGGCCGAGAGCTTCACGGAGCCCCGGTCGGGGCGGGAGGTGCGGTGCTTCCGGCTGGAGCTGGGACGGTGAGCCGAACCCCGTGACGCCGGGGCGTGACGCCGGACGCCGGGCGTCAGGAGCCGAGCGCTGGGGCGTGACGCCGGAGCCGAGCGCCGGGGCCAGGCGCCGGAACCGGACGCCGAGGAGTGACGCCGGAACCGGACGCCGGGGCCGGGCCCCGGCGCCCCGTCAGGCGCGGACGCCCGGTGCAGAGCTCAGGCCCGGACGCCCGGTGCAGAGCTCAGGCCCGGACGCCCCGGTGCAGCGCGACCACGCCGCCGGTGAGGTTGCGCCAGGCGACGTTCGACCAGCCGGCCCGCTGGAGCCTGGCGGCGAGCCCGGCCTGGTCGGGCCAGGCGCGGATCGACTCGGCGAGGTAGACGTACGCGTCGGGGTTGGACGACACCGCGCGTGCGACCGGCGGCAGCGCCCGCATCAGGTACTCGGTGTAGACGGTCCGGAACGGCGTCCAGACCGGCTGGGAGAACTCGCAGATGACGACCCGGCCGCCCGGCTTGGTCACCCGGTACAGCTCGCTCAGCGCCGCGTCCGTGTCCTGGACGTTGCGCAGCCCGAAGGAGATGGTGACCGCGTCGAACGTCTCGTCCCGGAACGGCAGGCGCGTCGCGTCGCCCGCCGTGAACGGCAGCCAGGAGTTGCGCTTCTTGCCCTCCTGGAGCATGCCGATGGAGAAGTCGCACGGCACGACGTACGCCCCGGTCGCGGCGAACGGCAGCGAGGACGTCGCGGTCCCGGCGGCCAGGTCGAGGACCTTCTCCGCAGGCCGGGCGTGGACCGCCTTGGCGACCTCCTTGCGCCACAGCCGGGCCTGGCCGAGCGAGAGCACGTCGTTGGTCAGGTCGTAGTTCGCCGCCACGTCGTCGAACATCGAGGCGACTTCGTGCGGCTGCTTGTCCAGGGAGGCTCGGGTCACGCCTCCCATTCAAGCAGTCCGCCCGTGGAGCGACGGGACGGGCCCGCCGTCGGGGGACCGGGGGCGCGGGGCCGGCGGCGCGGTGTCCGGTATGGCGGGCATTCCGCACCCGGCCACCGGGGCCCCCGTCCCGCTTCGCCCCGTCCTGCCCAGGATTCGGACACGGGTTTGAATTCGGCTTCAACCTTTCCGGCACGTGCGCTCTCAGTAACAGGAGGAGAGACCACCGACGGACCGTGAAGGGGGCCGGATGAGCGCGGGGCCCAGCCGGGACGCCGACAGCTTCGAGGAGTTCGCGCGGGCGAGCCAGCGTCGGCTGTACCGCACCGCGTACCTGCTGTGCGGCGACGCCGAGGCGGCCCGTGATCTGACCCAGACGACGCTGGCCAAGCTGTTCCAGCACTGGCACCGGGTGAGCGCCGCCGACCATCCGGACGCCTACGCCAGGACCGTGCTGACCCGCACGTACATCGCCGAGCGCCGCCGACGGCTGCGTGACTTCCGTGCCCACACGCCGATCGCCGCGCACGCACCGGCGGTCGGCCCCGAGCTGACGGTCACCCTGCTGGCCGCGCTGGCCGAACTGCCGCCCCGCGCGCGGGCGATGGTCGTCCTGCGCTACTGGGAGGACCTGAGCGTGGAGACCGTCGCCGAACTGCTGCGGTGCAGCCCGTCCACCGTGAAGAGCCAGTGCTCGCGCGCGCTCGCCACCCTGCGTACGCGGCTGGGCGACGCACACCTCTACACCACCCGAAGCTGAGGAGAACCGTCGTGGACATGTCTTCTGACCGCTTTCCCGGCCGGGCTGCGGACGAGGGGGCCGAAGCAGAGGGGGCCGAGACCCTGCTGATCAGGGCGGCCATGGAGCAGGCGACCGACGGTGCGCCGACCCTGCCGGACCTGGTGCCCGCCGCCCTGGCGCAGGGCCACCGGCGCCGCACCCGGGCCCGCGCGACCATCGGGGCGGCGGTGACGGGCGTGGTGGCGCTCTGCGCGCTCGGCGCCGTCCTGCCGCTGTGGAACGGGAACGGCGGTACGGAGCCCGCCCGGACGTGGTCCGCCGCCTCGCAGCGTACGAGCATCGCGCCGACGCCGACGCCGGAGAACGCCCCGACGAACGCGCCGTCGCCCCGGTCGTCGGACGCGCCCTCAGGGGTGCCGTCGGCCCCGGCGTCACCCGCTCCCACGGACACGCCGGAACCGCTCACCGTGCACATCGAGCCGTCCCCCGGCCAGTCGTCCATGGCCGACCTGCCGGCCGCAGAACGGGCCCGGCAGCAGAAGTTCCAGCGGCATGTCGCCCTGCTGCTCGGGAAGTTGCTGCCACGGCAGGGCGGCCCGGGCCACCCGACGGACCTCGCCGTCAGCCGGTTCCAGGCCGGGAGCGGCGGAGAGGTCTTCCCGGTCGTCCTCTCGGTGCGCCCCGAGAACGGCCCCGAGAGCGACCGGAGTGTGGCTCCGCAGGAGGCGCCCTGCCGCACGTACCCGGACGACCTGCCGCGCTGCAAGCGGGCGATGCTTCCCGGCGGGATGGAGGCCCAGGCCGTGACGTCGGTCGCCGGCCCGGACGGTTCACCGACCGCCACGGGCACCCTCGTCCGCTTCACGTACGGCGACAGCGCGGT
Source organism: Streptomyces sp. AW19M42 (assembly GCA_000470535.1). Lineage (GTDB taxonomy): Bacteria > Actinomycetota > Actinomycetes > Streptomycetales > Streptomycetaceae > Streptomyces. Next base: position 252 of record CBRG010000187.1, on the reverse strand, counting down.
CGTCCTCTCTGTCGGCGGTGATGACGGCACAGGGGGGCCGTCACCCGTCACCGCCGACCAACTGCTCGTCGTCGCGGGGAACCCCAGGTTTCTTGAGCTCGTGGAGTACGCGGCGACACACCCCATGAAATCGAAGGAGTACGCGGAACGTGTCGGCTGAGGTACGGAGACAGCAGGGACAGCGACGGGGCGGCCGGGGGGGTCGGCGGCGTTCGCGGCAGGAGCGCCGCCGCCGCAGCCGGATACGGCTGC
>CBRG010000186.1 GCA_000470535.1 Streptomyces sp. AW19M42 | reverse complement strand
AGACGGACGGCGGGGGCACCGGTGCCGGGGCCGAGCCCGGTGCCACCGCGTCGGGCCGTCCGGCCGCGAGCCGATCGGCAACGGCTGACAAGCCGAAGAGTCCACCGGACCACATAGTGAACGACCGTGTGTCGCAGGACCGCTGGACCCTGTTCGACGATCCGGACCAGGCCGCTCTGGGCAGCGGCCGCTGCGATACGGACGACGTTGCCGACTCCTTTCCGCCGTCCGGTCTGATCTCCACCGTCTCGCACACCACCGGCTCCGGCACCGCCTCGGTGTCGATGCGGTTCGAGGACGCCGGGAAGGGGAAGAGACCCGCGCCCTACTACGTCTCGGTGGGCGTGCGGCCCCCGCACGAGACCGACCGCGCCACCGGGCGGCCGCTCCGGTCCGAGTCCAAGGGCATCGGTTTCACCAGCAAGCCGGTCGACATCTACTCCCACTGGTCCTCCGGCGGGGCCGTCAGGCTCAAGTACCCCGACGACTTCCGGGCCCATTTCGGTGCGACGACCCTCGACGCGATCCCGGTGGGGGACGACCGGGGCGACTGGACGGTGGTGATCTATCGCGTTGACGGCGGGCCGAAGGACTACACCCCCGTCGTGTGCAACGGTTTCCACGCCTGAGGAAGCGCCCCGCCGGCCGGGTCAGGCGGCGTAGACGGAGATGTTCAGGGTCTCGGCGAGGACGCGCCACAGGAACCGGGCACCCGTGCGGCTCGCCGCACTGCACAGCGTTGCCTCGCCGCACGGGGTCGGCCTGTCCTGCCAGGCGCTGACCACCAGGCAGTGCGGGCCGAGACCGCGGGCGAACGTGAACCGGATGCGCATGCCGTCGCCCAGTCGTGACCGGCAAGCGTCGCGATCTGCGGGCTGTCGTACCCGACCGCCTCCACCCGCACCGGGTTGCCGCCCAGCAGATCGCATTCGTCCGCCGGGTGGATCACGGCCGGGCAGTCACCGCTCACCGGAAACAGCCAGAAGTTGCCGGTGAGCTGCTCGCGTACGTCGTCGGGGCTGGTGAGGGGGTGGAAGCCCAGCGAGTAGCCGTACCGGTAGACCTGGATCGGACCGGTCGACGCCGATCGTGATCCGGGAGACGGCCACCCGGTCGGCGGTGAGCCGGCGTAGGACGGGGTGGCCGTCGCCGCGAGCAGGAGTGCGGCGGCGAGCAGCCCTGCGGACGCGGTACGGGCCGACGCGCCACCCGGCCCCGGAGCGGAGCCGCTGAGCGCCCGGCACACAGTGCGGACGGCCTTCCGTATCAGCACCTCCAGAAGCGCGAACCTGGGCCAAGTGGAAGGTATGCGCTGGTATGCGTCCCGGCGTCTCGGCACCCGTGCGGGGGCCTGGGGCGGTGCGGGGAGCGTGGCGAGGGGTTACCCGCCCGCTGTCACGGCCTTCAGCTCGTCGAGGACCTCCCGGATGAGCTGTGACATGTCCCGGGAGCCGGTCCCGTCGATCCAGCGCTCGAACGTCACCTTGAAGACGGCGATCCCCGCCTCGGCGGCCAGGCTCGCGGCCGGTTCCGCGACGCCGCGACGCCGCAGGGTGTCGGAGATGGCAGCCGACAGTCTCGCGAGCTTGATCAGCTCGCGTTCCTGAAGCTCGGCGTTGGCGTTGATGATCGTCTGGCGCTGCCGGGCGTGTTCGTGACGGTCCCGGAAGACGCCCGCGGCGGCATCGAGCGCCACGGCCACGGCATCGATCGGAGCCGCGGACGCGGGTACGCCCGCGAGCGTGTCCACGAAGAGGTCCTGAAGCGTGGACGAGCCGGCGAACAGGACCTCGCGCTTGTCGCTGAAGTGCCGGAAGAACGTCCGCTCCGTCAGCCCCGCCCGCCTGGCGATCTCGGTCACGGTCGTCCGTTCGAACCCGCGCTCGCTGTAGAGATCCATCGCGGCCTGTTCCAGCCTGCCGCGCGAGTTCGGCTCCCATCTGCTCATAGCGGCGATTCTATGTGATGACAGTGACTGGCATCAGGTGTACTGTGATGACAGTTGCTGACATCGACTGTCCGCCGAGTTCTTCCCGGCATGGACGGTCGGCTTATCCGGGAGGTTTCCCATGCGTGTCTTCGTCACCGGAGCGTCCGGCTGGATCGGTTCCGCCGTCGTTCCCGAGCTCATCGGCGCGGGCCATCAGGTCGTCGGACTCGCCCGTTCGGAGGCTTCGGCCGCCGCGCTCGACGCGGCCGGGGCCGAGGTGCACCGCGGCAGCCTCGACGATCTCGACGGTCTGCGGAGCGCGGCCGACGCCTCGGACGGCGTGGTCCACCTCGCGTTCAAGCACGACATCGCCTTCTCGGGCGACTTCCAGGGAGCCGCCGACGCGGACCGCGCCGCCATCGAGGCGTTCGGCGGGGCGCTCGTGGGCTCCGACCGGCCCTTCGTCATCGCGTCCGGCACGATGGGGCTCGCGCCGGGGCGGGTCGCGACCGAGCGGGACGGGCTCAGCTCCGGCGGCGAGGTGCCGTTCGAGGGTGCGGGGGCCCGGCAGGCCAACGCGCAGCTGACCCTCTCCCTCGCCTCACGCGGTGTCCGCTCATCCGTGGTGCGGCTTCCCCCGACCGTGCACGGCGACGGGGACAACGGCTTCATCGCGTCGCTGGTCGGCGTCGCCCGCGACAAGGGCTTCTCCGGCTACGCCGGTGACGGCTCCAACCGCTGGCCCGCCGTCGCCCGGTTCGATGCGGCACGCCTCTTCCGCCTGGCGCTGGAGCAGGCTCCCGCAGGATCCGCACTGCACGCGGTCGCTGACGAGGGGGTCCCGATCCGCGATGTCGCCGAGGTGATCGGACGCGGTCTCGATCTCCCCGTGGCCGCCGTCCCGGTTGAGGACGCGGACGACCACTTCGGCTGGCTGGGCGGCGTCCTGGGCCTGGACGGCCCGGCGTCGAGCGCCCTTACCCGCGAGCTGCTCGGGTGGCAGCCGACCCGCCCCGGGCTCCTTGAGGACCTCGGCAAGGGGCACTACTTCGACAGGCCCTCCGCGTAACGTCCCGAGCATGACGGGGCCGGTGGCATCGACGGCGGACGCCGGCCGGACGCCCCGGCCGGGGGTCGGGTCGGGAAGTCGGAAGGGGTTGCCCTCTTCCCCTCGCGGTACGGTGCTGCGGTGTCTCGATCAGTCGAAACCGGATCAGCGCCGTCTCCCGTCACCGCGGACGACGTCGACCTTGCGGTGCGGCTCGCCGTGGGCGTTCTTCGGGACGCACCCGCGGAGGGGTGGGGCGGTAGACCGGTTCGCTGGAGTGGGACTGCTGGGAGACCGCCGAGCACCTCGCCGACGACCTGTTGTACTACGCCGTGCAGCTGGGGCCGCAGAGCCCACCGTTGGACACCCGTGTGCCCATCGCGTTGAACCGGAAGAGGCCGGACGGACCTGCGGTCTTCCTCTTCGCGGACCGTGATGCGGGTCCGGCCGGCCTGGTGCAGGTGCTGGAGGCGTGCGGCGCGCTGCTGGTCGCCATGGTGCGTACGACGCCGCCCCGGGTCCGCGCCCACCACGCAGCCGGGATATCGGACCCCGAAGGCTTCGCGGCGTTGGCGTTGCAGGAGACGCTGATACACACGCACGATCTCGCGGAAGGCTTCGGCCTTGCCTGGACCCCGCCCTCCGCTCTCTGCTCGCGGGTGCTCGCCCGTCTGTTTCCAGCGGCTCCGGGCGGCGCGGATCCCCGGCTCACTCTGTTGTGGGCCACGGGCCGCGCCGAACTGCCGGGGCGCCCGCGTCTCACCACGTGGCGCTCGGACAGCACACCGCGGTCACAGGAGCGGATCGGCCTCAGCCGCGGCCAGGCCGATGATCGTGCCCCTATCGCGCCGAGAGCACACCGGGCCACCCCTCCCGGCCGGGGACCCGGCGAACCCACGCGGTCACCGCACTGGCAGCCGTGCCTGGGCCGCATGGACCTATGGGCAACCTGGGAGCAGTGGGCGATGTGGTGATCAAGCGATTTGGGGCCCCGGGGGCCGGGCAATCATGATCATGGCTGATGGGCCGCCGTGAACGCTTCGTCGGTGAGGGGCGGAACGATGTCGAAGGCGTCCCGTTCAGTCGCGGTACCACGTCCTCCACGAGCCCGCGTCCTTGAGCCTCGGCCGGATGCGCTGTCACGACCGCGGTCGTGACAGCCGGCGTTGCGTCGAAGCGGTCGGCCGCATCGGCCGCCTCGGGTGACAGCGGGCCGCCGCACTGGTTCCGTAACGCGGCAAGGATCGCTCCGGTGTCGAGGAGATCCTCCGGGGCGGGCCCGTGCTGTCCTCGGCCCGGCGCTCGCCCGAGGCGATCACGGCGACCGGGTGTTGGAGGGTTCCGCAACCGTGTTTGGAGAACCAACGGCCCACCGTTGACACGTTTCTAGCAACGCTAGGAAAGATTTCGTCGACCTGCTAGTGTTGACCCAATTCCTTTCGGTGCTAGAAATGGAGACGGGCCATGCTCACATCCTTCGCCTACGGGTTGGCCATCCTGCTCAACGCCATGATCATCTTCATCGGGGTGCGGTTCTTGGTGGTGCCGCACCCCGCTGCCGCCGCCTACGGGGTGCCGGCGAAGGAGGGCGGGGACGCGGCCTACCTGTCCATCAAGGGTGTGCGCGACCTCACCTACGGCATACTCGGCTTCGCCCTACTGGCCTTCGCGAGTGCTCAGACCGTCGGATGGTTCATGCTGGTCGTCACCATCGCCCCGCTCGGTGACACCCTCGTCGTTCTGCGCAACGGGGGCACCAGGACAGTCGCGTTCGGCATCCACTTCGCCACGGCTGTGGTCATGCTCATCAACGCGGCTCTGCTCTTCGCCGTCTGACGCGAGGGCCCGCCCCTCCCTATTGGAGTCACAGATGTCGCTGATCGTGCCGGACTTCGACGAGTCCGTTGTCGTCCGCTCCGCCGACGCCGAAGTGATCGGCCGGGCACCCACTACCATCAGGCTGCTGGCCGACAGCAGTTCGACCGGCGGCGCGCTGTCCACCCAGCGGGTCGGTCTGACCAACGGCGCTGACGGTGCCAAGCCGCACCATCACTCGCGGTCGGCCGAGCTGTTCTACGTACTGGACGGCACAGCCCAACTGCTCTCCGGCGAAAAGCTCGTGACCGCGGAACGCGGTGACCTCGTCATCGTCCCGCCCGGTGTCGCGCATGCTTTCGCCGCGGCACCCGGGGAGGACGCCGACATCCTCATCGTCATCACCCCCGGCGTCGAACGCTTCGAGTACTTCCGTCACCTGGAGCGCATCGCCTATGGAAAGGTGCCGCCGGAGAGCCTGCTTGAGGTCCAGGAGCTGTACGACACCTACTTCCTCGACAGCGAGGCCTGGATCGAGGCGCGAAACAGGTGAATTGCACCGGCACCCGGCCTTGTGGGTGACTGAGCGAGTCGGACGGATGTCTCCCCGCTCGGTCAACGAGGTGTTCGAAGAAGTGGCGGAGCGAGATCCGACGCCGGGGTCACCCGTGAGGCCGCGTGGAAACACGATGCCGTCCCGCACTCCGCACCCGGTGGTCATATACCGACACTCCACCAGTGAGGGTGAACGGCTCAGGCGCACTCTGTCATTGTGCCGGGGACCAGACGCCGAACCACTGCTCGGCGCCGAAGGCCTGGAACCGCTCCACCTCGGTGAATCCCAGCTTCGCCGCGAGGCGCATCGAGGGCTTGTTGGCGGTCTGGGTCCGGAGCACCACCGCTTCGCCGGGAAGCTCGCCGGCCAACCAGGAGAGGGCCGCCGCGCACGCCTCCGCGGCGTACCCGCGCCCCCACGCCTGCGGCAGGAACAGGTAGCCGAGCTCGGTCTTCCCGATGTCCGGCCGGATGTGCCCCGGACGCTCGGCGTGCGGATCGAGCAGGATCGTGCCGATCGTCGCCCCGTCGAGTTCGACGACGAAGAAGCCGGGGCGCTGTCCGGGCACTTCGGGCACCGTGCGTTCGAGCTCCTCACGCGGCTGGGGGCCACCGAGGTACGTGGTCACCTCCGGCGAGGCGTTGAGCGCGATGGCCGCCGCTCGGTCCCGCGCCTCGGACCGGCGCAGGACGAGCCGCTCCGTCCGTATCGGGGCGGTCGGCCAGGTCAGGGGTCGGTCGTCGGTCATGCCGGTCAACTCAATCAGCAAGCTCGACGGTGATCAAGGTTCCCTCCGTCAGCTCCGTCAGCTCCATCGGCTCCGTCAGTCTCGCCGGGCGAGCAGAAACAGGTGTGGCTCGGGTGCTGCCGCCGGATGGGTCGGCGTGAACACGCTGCTGCTCTCCGACAGGACGGTGAATCCGGCCCCGGCCACCAGCGCGGTGAATGCCGCGGGCCCGAAACTGGTCACCCGCGCCGGCCGCCCCATGAACTCACCGCTCACACCCTCCAGGTCCAACGGCACCGTCGCGACGGCCAGATGGCCGCCGGCCCGCAACGCCCGCCCGAGCCGGACCAGTACCGCGGACTGGTCGGCACGCGACATCTGAAGGAGCGAGAAGTACACACACGCGGCGTCGAAGCTCCCGTCTGTCAGAGGTAGTTCGCGGATATCGGCACAGCGGAACACGGCCCGGGGCACCTGCCGGGACGCGATGTCCACCATGACCGGCGAGACATCGACGCCGAGCACCTCATGGCCGGCGTCGGTGAGGGTCTGCGCGGTCGGCCGTCCCGTGCCGCTGCCGACGTCCAGTACCCGGCTGTGCGGTGTCAGGTGCCCCAGGAGCAGCTCCAGCGAGGCGTGGTGCGCGGCCGATCCGGCGAACGCCTGCTCGTACTCGGCACCGATGGCATCGAACAGTGAAGCGGCAGTGGGTCGTTGACCAGAATCCATCGCGATCCACTCTCTCCCGGGCCATGCTCCCGGCCCCCGTCATGACAGTATTCGCGCCCGTCGTGGATTACTGCAACGCGTGCACGGCCGCGCCGAAGACGGCTGGTGCGCGGTATGCGGCGGGGACGATCAGGCGGGCGGTCGCCGGATGCCGTGCCACCGCCAACAGGCCTTCGGTGAGCACGCGGTGGCGTCGGGTCAGGCTCCGCCACCGGGCCGGGTAGTCCTGCGGCCGGCCGGCCGCCAGTGAGTCCACCGCCGCCGCGGCCGTCGCCAGGGCCAGTGCCACCCCCTCACCGGTCAGCGCGTCCACGTAGCCCGCGGCGTCACCGACCAGGAGGACCCGCCCGGCCCGCCGGTCCAGTGCCCGCCGGCGCAGCGGTCCCGCGCCGCGCACGGGCCCCGCGTCCCGGCCGTCGAGCGCGGCGGCCAGCCGGGGGAACGCCGTCAGATGCTCGTCGTAGGAGCGCCGTTCCCTGCTGAGCACGGCCACCCCCACCTGGCCGTCCCCGAGCGGAGTCACGTACGCCTCGCCGTGCCGGGACCAGTGGACCTCCACGAACTCCGTCCACGGGGCGATCCGGTAGTGCCGGCGCTGCCCGTACCGGCGCACCGCCGCGCCCGGTCCGTCCAGGCCCAGCTCGCGGCGGAGCGGCGAGTGCAGCCCGTCGGCCGCGACCAGCCAACGGGCTGTCAGTCCGCCCGCGCCGACCCGGTCATCGCTCTGCGTCACGCCGCCGAGCTTGCCCGGCACGATCCGGACGCCGAGCTCCACCGCCCGGCTGTGCAGGGCGGTGTGCAGCTCGGTGCGCCGGACGCCGAGCCCCGTCCGTCCCCGGAACACCGCCTGCGCACTGCGCGCGCCCTCCACGTACCGGATGCCGCACAGCCGGTGCCCGGACACCTCGACGCCGAGGGCGCGCAGCGCGGCGACCCCGCTGGGCATGATGCCCTCGCCGCAGGCCTTGTCGATGGGGGACGTACGGGGTTCGACGACGACCGTCTCCAGGCCCAGCCGGGCCGCCCGGATCGCCGCCGCCAGACCGGCCGGACCGCCGCCCGCCACCAGCAGGTCGATCACGCCGTCACGTCCACGGGTGTGGCGGTCAGAGCCGCCTCCTCGCACCGGATCCTCACGGTCATGAGCGCCGCGTTGAGCAGGGTGAAGAGCGCCGCCGTCAGCCACGCGCCGTGGACGAGCGGCAGCGCGAGCCCCTCGGCGGCGACGGCGGCGTAGTTCGGGTGGCGCATCAGCCGGTACGGCCCGCCGGTCACCAGCGGCAGCCCCGGAACGACGATCACGCGGGTGTTCCACCAGTGTCCGAGCGTACGGATGCACCACCAGCGCAGGCCCTGTGCGGCCACCACCACGGCTACCATCGCCCAGCCGAACAGCGGCACGAACGGCCGGTCCGCCAGCCGGACCTCCACGAGACAGCCCAGCAGCAGGGCCGTGTGCAGCGCGACCATCGCCGGGTAGTGGGCGCGTCCGGTCTCGACACCGCCCCGGGCCAGCGCCCAGCGGGCGTTGCGGAGCGCGACGACGAGTTCGGCGAGCCGTTCGCCCGCCACGGCCAGTACCAGCGCCGTGTACCAGATCATGTGTCCTCCGACCTACCAGCGCAGCAGCACCAGTTCGCAGCAGAATCCCGGTCCCATCGCCATCAGCAGCCCCGGCGAGCCGGGCTCCGGGCGCCGCTGCTCCAGCGTGTCCCGCAGTACGTGGAGCACCGAGGCGGACGACAGGTTCCCCACCTCGGCCAGCGAGCGCCAGGTGACGTCGAGAGCGCCGTCGGGGAGCGAGAGGACCTCGGAGACGGCCTCCAGGACCTTCGGGCCGCCCGGGTGGCACACCCAGTGCGCCACGTCCTTCGGCTTGAGCCCGTGCTCCGCCAGGAACTCGCGCACATCGTCGGCGAGATACCGGCGCACGACGTCGGGGACGGCCGGATCGAGCAGCACCTTGAAGCCGGAGCTGCGGATGTCCCAGCCCATCACGTGCTCGGTGTCCGGATACATGCGGCTGCGGGTCGCCACCACCTCCGGCCCGGCCCCGGACGCCCGGCCCGAGCCGAGGGCCACCACGGCGGCCGCCCCGTCACCGAACAGCGCGGTCGCCACCAGGTTGGCGGTCGACGCGTCGTGGCGCTGGAACGTCAGGGAGCACAGCTCCACCGAGAGGAGCACCGCCACGTCGTCGGGGCGGCCGAGCAGGTAGTCGTGCAACCGGGCCACCCCGGCGGCGCCGGCCACGCAGCCGAGCCCGAAGACCGGCAGCCGCTTCACATCGGGGCGCAGACCGAGCCGTCCCACCAGCCGGGCATCGACCGAGGGGGCGGCCACGCCGGTGACGGACGTGAACATCAGGAGGTCCACGTCGTCGGGACGCAGCCCGGCTGTCCGCAGGGCTCCGCGCAGCGCGTCGGCGCCCATGTCCACGGCCGCGCCGATGAACACGTCGTTGGCGTCGCCGAACCCGTCCAGCTCCGCGTACCGCTCCAGGGGCAGCACCATGTTCCGGGTGCGCACCCGGGCGTTCTCGTGCAGCCGGTCCAGCCCCCGCCGGTCGGCCCCGGGCGGCAGGCAGGTGCTGGCCACCATGTCGGTGACCTCGCGCTGGGTATGGCGGTGCGGAGCCGGGGTGCCGTGAACGGCGGCGATCCGGGTCATCCCGGGTCCTGGTGCGGAGACGTCATGGCCCAACCCTGCCCCACTCGACGGACAAAACGCCGCAAACGTCCCGTGTGGCTGTCATGTCCCTCCGGCACGGAGTACCTACGATCACCGGATGGGTACCCCAGACCCGCCGCGCGTGTGCGCCGCGACCGGCTGGCCGCCAAGCCGTACGACGGCACTCGCCCGCTCCTGCCACCCCGGCCCGGTGGTCGCGGTGAGCGTGCTGGCCGGCGCGCTCGGCGTCGGCGTGGGCCTCGACGGGGTACGCGGCGTCCTCCTCGTCGCAGCGGTCCTGAGCGGTCAGCTCTCGGTGGGCTGGTGCAACGACGCGTTCGACGCGCGGCGGGACGCCGCGTCCGGCCGTCGCGGCAAGCCGGTGGCCGACGGTTCCGTGAGCCGCCGGGCGGTGTGGACGGCGGCGTTCACCGCGGGCCTGCTGTGCGTTCCGCTCTCGCTGGCCTGCGGACCGCTCGCCGGTACCGTGCACCTGGCCGCGGTGGCGGCGGCCTGGGCGTACAACCTGGGGCTGAAGGCGACAGTCCTGTCCTGGCTGCCGTACGTGATCGGGTTCGCCGCCCTGCCCGCGGTTGCCGCCCTGACCCTGCCCGGCAGTCCGGGCCCGGCCTGGTGGGCCGTCACGGCCGGCGCGCTGCTGGGCCTGGCGGCCCATCTGGGCGATGTGCTCCCCGACATCGACGACGATCTGCGCAACGGGGTGTGCGGCCTGCCCCACCGGCTGGGTGCCACCGGCACCCGGCTGCTGCTGCCGGTGCCGTTGGTGGCGGCCTCCGCGGTTCTGGCGTTCGGCCCGGCCGGACCGCCCGGCCGGTGGGGAGCGGTGACCCTGGCGGTGGCGGCGCCGGCCGCGCTGGCTGGGCTGGTCCTCGCCCGGTACTGGCGCGAGGCCGCCCTCGCCGCCGCCGTGGTCGTGGCGGCGGCCGACGTGGCCCTGCTGCTGGTGCGTGGCGCCGCCCCGGTGTGACCGGGGGCGGTGGCCGGTCCGCGGCCTCACAGCGTGCGCGGCGCCGCCCCGGTGTGCCCCGGGCAGGGGCCGGTCCCTGGCCTCACGCCGTGCGCAGCCACGCGTCGAGCTGCCGGAAATCGGTGTCGGTGAGGCCGCGCCAGGGATCGACGCGGTGGAGCAGGGCCCGCCCGCTGTGGTGGGCGGCCACCCACCACCGGTCCGCGTCACCGATCTCGTCGTCGACCCACGCGAAGGCCCGCCCGGCGGCCCGCCCGACGAGCGTGCGGGTCTTCCAGTGCAGACCCGCACGCGCGTCCCGCTCGTCCTCCGCCGACGCCTCGGGCCACAGCACCACGGGGAGCTGCGGCAGCCCGAGCCGCGGCGCGACGATCTCGTTCGCCTCGTGCGTCCACGTCGTCGCCCACACCAGCTCGCAGCCGAGCGCGGCCAGCCGGGGCCCGAGCCCCGGATCGATCCTGGCGAGCAGGGGGTGCGTCCCGGCCCCGGGCGGAAAGGGGCCGGCCGGATACGTCGGGTGGGTGCCGCCAGGCCCGGTCGCCGGGCCGAACGGCAGGAGCGGGCCGTCGACGTCGAGGAAGAGCAGCGGGCCCGTCGGAACCGGTCACCGCCGCACCGTACCGCCGGACGTCAGCGTCCGCC
>CBRG010000185.1 GCA_000470535.1 Streptomyces sp. AW19M42 | reverse complement strand
GCCGGCGCCCTCGGAGTCGTCACGCTGCGGCTCGCGGCCGCCGCGCTCGTCCTGCTCGTCGTGTGCCGCCCCAAGCTGCGCGGCCACTCGCGCGCCGACTGGGGCACGGTGCTCGCCTTCGGCGTCGCGATGGGCGCCATGAACACGCTCTTCTACCAGGCCGCCGACCGCATCCCGCTCGGCGCGGCCGTCACCCTGGAGGTGCTGGGCCCGCTCGCCCTCTCGGTCTTCGCCTCCCGCCGCCTGGTCAACGTGGTCTGGGCGGCCCTCGCCCTGGGCGGGGTGCTGCTGCTCAGCGGAGGCGGCTTCGACCGGCTCGATCCGGTGGGCGCCGCGTACGCCCTGGGCGCGGGAGCCATGTGGGCGACGTACATCATCTTCAGCGCCCGCACCGGCCGCCGCTTCCCGCAGGCCGACGGCCTTGCCCTGGCCATGGTGGTGGCTGCCCTGCTCTCGCTGCCGCTCGGGATCATGGAGTCCGGCTCGAAGCTCCTGGTGCCCAGCACACTTGGACTGGGCGCGGCCGTCGCGGTGCTCAGCTCCGTCCTCCCGTACACCCTCGAACTCATGGCGCTGCGCAGACTGCCCGCCCCCACCTTCGCGATCCTGATGAGCCTGGAACCCGCCATCGCGGCCACGGCCGGCTTCCTCATTCTCGACCAGGCGCTCTCCACCACGGACGCCCTGGCCATCGCCCTGGTCATCGGGGCGAGCATGGGAGCGGTGCGCAGCCAGGTCGGCAGTCTGCGCAAGGCCGGCGGCGGCTGACCCGGCGGCGGGTGCCCCGTCGGCGTCGGCGCGCGGCATCCGGCGCGCTTGTGCTGTCCCTCGGACCACACCTTCTCCAGCCCGTCGCCGTACCTCCAGGCCGTCGACCTTGCGCGGGGACCCGGCTGAGGTACTCGGTGCCGTGCTGGATGCCCCCCACCGGGATGTCTCCGGCCGAGCGGACCTCGCCGTCAGGCCAGGCCCGCTCCGATCGCACGGCGTACCGCGTCGGCGCGGTCCTTGATGTCCGCCTTGGCGAAGAGGTTGTTGATGTGCGTCTTCACCGTGGCCTCGCTGATGAAGAGCTTCTCCGCGATGGCCCGGTTCGGCAGGCCCTGGCCGATGAGGGTGAGGACCTCGCGCTCGCGGGGCGTGATGTCGGCGGGCAGCGTCCGGCCGGGGGCCGGGGGTTTGGTGCGGACCGTGGCGAGGAGGCGGTCCTGGACCTCGCGGTCGAGCACGGACTGCCCCGCGGCGGCGGCGCGGATCGCACGGGTGATGTCCTGGCGCCCCGCGTTCTTGGTGAGGTAGCCACGTGCCCCGGCGCTCAGCGCGGCCAGGATCGAGTCGTCGTCGGCGAAGGTGGTCAGGACGACGACGGCCACGTCCGGGTGCTCATCGGTGAGCCGCCGGGTCGCCTCGGTGCCGTCCATGACGGGCATCCGCAGGTCCATGAGGACCACGTCCACCGGTCCCGCGGCGACCGCGGCGAGCACCTCGGTACCGTCGGCGGCGGCCGCGACGACCTCGATGTCCTCGGCCAGGCCGAGGACCGCGGCCAATGGCTCGCGCACGGCGGCCTGGTCGTCGGCGACGACCACCCGCAACCGCTGGGTGCTCCGTGTCGATTCGCTCATTCCGGGATCACTGCCTCCACCTGCCAGCCGCCCTCGGCCGGTCCTTCGGTGACCGGGCCCGCGGTGATCGTCCCGCCCAGCAGGGCGACCCTCTCCCGCATGCCGATCAGTCCCATCCCGCTGCCGACGCCCGCGCGCACCGCACGGGTCGCCCGGCTGTTGCGGACCTTCAGTGTCGTCGATGCGGCGTCGAACGTCAGCTCCACGCGGACCTCGCTGCCGGGTGCGTGCCGCGCGGCGTTGGTCAGCGACTCCTGGGCGATCCGCAGCAGGTTCTGGGTGACCCGGGACGGCACGTCGCGGACGCTCCCGGTGACGGTGAGGGCATCGCGGTGGCCGGAGGAGTCGATCAGCGCGGTCAGGCTCCCGACCAGGGGCAGGGCGTCCTCGCGGAGCGCGTGCACGGTCCACTGGGCCTGCTCCAGGCTCTGCCTGACCAGGCTGTGCGCCTTCTGGTTCGCCTCCCGGACCTTCTCCAGGTCGCCGGTGTCGATCAGGGCGTCCGCCAGTTCCAGCTGCATGTTGATGCCGGCCAGGGAGTGGGCGAGGACGTCGTGCACGTCGCGGGCGATCCGTCCGCGCTCGGTCAGGACGGCGGCCTGCGCCTCGGCGCGGGCCGCCCGCTCGGCCGACTCGGCGGCGTCGATCGCCGCCCACACGGCGCGCTGGCGGCTGCGGTTGACGATGCCCATCACGACCGGGGTGCCGGTGGTCAGACCGAGGGTCCAGGGCAGCAGGTGGTGGCCGGGGCCGAGGTGGAAGTACAGGACGCCGCCGCACAGCAGGCCGCACAGCCCCGCGAGGGTGACGGCCTGCTTGACCGGCAGCCGGAATCCGGCGTGGCCCACGAGGAAGTACGCGAAGAGATAGCTCGAACCGCTGCGGCTGACGCCGATGAGGGCGGCCGCGGTGATGATGCCGAGGGTCAGCCAGATCAGGGACGCGCGGGGCGGGAGCGTGGCCTCGGGCAGATGCCGGGCCACCAGTGCGAGGGAGTTGACCACGAGGAGCACGGCGACCGCGAGACCCCGGCCGCTCAGGCCCAGCGGGCGGACCGTCGCGAAGGCGGCGCCGATGACGAACAGGGTCAGGACCCACTGCACCCGGGGGTCCTGACCGGGAACGCCCCGGGGGCCGGGCCTCCCCTGCGGGGACGGTCCCGGCCCGGGGGCGTTCTGCGCTGTGGGCCCGTTCTGATCTTCGGGGGCGCTCGGTGCTTCGGGCACGGCGTGACCATAGCCCACGGTCAGGCCGCACGGTCGAGAGCGGGCACGGGCTGCGTCGCCGTACCGGCGGCACCGTGCCGGTCGGCCATCCGGCTCCGGACGAAGATCGTGGCGAGCCGCGTGATGACCTCGGTGAGCGCCATCAGGACGAAGGCGGCGACCCAGGCCTGATCCGTGGTGATGTGGTGGGCGATGCTGAACCGCGCCACGTCGTCCGCGCCCCCGCCGTGCGAGACCCAGATCTGGAAGCCCATGCGGGCCCCCATGCCGAGCACCCACAGGACGGCGGAGATCACGCCGGCCTTGATCAGAAGGTGTTCGCCCACAGCCCGGACCCGGGTGTAGACGCCGCCGGCGATGCCGAGGGCCGCGCCGACGGCCATCAGCGCGCCGATCAGCACCAGGTCGTTGCCCGCGGTGGGCACGCTGTGGAGGTACGAGTGCGCCACGAAGGCCACGATCCCCAATGGGATCAGGAAGGTCTTGAGGTCCAGCCGGCCTTCCCGCAGCTGCCGGAAGACGACCAGGACGAGGGCGATGTCGGTGATCCAGTCCGTTGTTGTCATGCCCTCAAGACTGCTGTCGCACGGTCTCTCGCACCTGGACCCACGGGTGGAACGAGAGGTGGAGATCGGCGCTGCCCCGAACCGGGTGACGGCCTGATCCGACCTGCCGTGCGGCTGTCGTGCCGTCTCCTTCCGGAAGCCGTCCCCTCCCGGGAACGCCGTCCTCTCCCCAGACTCTCCCCAGAAACAATGCAAGCACGCTTGATTGTTTTCTGTTCCGCTGGCAGGCTCCGGGTCACACCGCCACGCCCCGAGGGGAGCGCACCGTGTCCGATGCCTCAGCCGTGCTCGACGATCTGCGCAGCGAGAGCGAGGAACTCGATCTGCTGGTAGCCGGGTTGAGCGCCCCGCAGTGGGCGGGCGCGACGCCCGCCGCAGGGTGGACCGTCGCCCACCAGGTGGCCCACCTGAGCTGGACCGACGAGGTGGCGCTGCTCTCCGTCGCGGACCCCGGGCGCTTCGGTGACGAGGTCGCGAGGGCGATGCGGGACCCCGAGGGCTTCGTCGACGAGGCCGCCGCCGAGGTCGTGGCGGCGTACGCCCCGGACGCCCTGCTCACCCACTGGCGCACCGGGCGCGAGCGGCTCCAGGAGGCCCTGCGGGCGGCTCCGGCCGGGACCCGGATCCCCTGGTACGGGCCGCCCATGAGTGTCGCCTCCATGGCGACCGCGCGACTCATGGAGACCTGGGCGCACGGCCAGGACGTGGCCGACGCGGTCGGTGTCACCCGCACCCCCACCGCCCGGCTGCGGCACGTCGCGCGGATCGGGGTACGGGCGCGGGACTACGCCTTCCTGGTACGGGGCATCCCGGCGCCCGGCGAGGAGTTCCGGGTCGAACTGGAGGGCCCCGACGGTGAGTTGATCGCGTACGGTCCCGAGGATGCCGCCCAGCGGGTCACCGGACCGCTGCAGGACTTCTGTCTGCTCGTCACCCAGCGTGCCCACCGCGACGACCTCGCCGTGCGGGCCGAGGGGCCCGACGCCGAGGTGTGGCTGGGCATCGCGCAGGCCTTCGCCGGGCCCGCCGGCCCCGGGCGCGCCCCCCGGGCGGACCGATGACCGGGCCGCTGCGGATCGGCAACGCCTCCGGGTTCTACGGCGACCGCTTCGACGCCGTGCGCGAGATGCTCACCGGCGGCCCCCTCGACGTCCTGACCGGCGACTACCTCGCAGAGCTGACCATGCTCATCCTGGGCCGAAGCCGCCTGAAGGACCCCTCGCGCGGCTACGCCACCACCTTCCTGCGCCAACTGGAGGAGGGGCTCGGGCTCGCCCGCGAGCGCGGGGTGCGGATCGTCGCCAACGCGGGCGGCCTCAACCCGGCCGGACTGGCGGACGCCGTCCGCGAGTTGGCCGACAAGGTGGGCGTTGCGGTGCGCGTCGCCCATGTCGAGGGCGACAGCCTGCCGGTGCCCGACGGGTACCTCACCGCCAACGCCTACCTGGGCGGGGCGGGCATCGCCGCCTGTCTCCGGGCCGGTGCCGATGTCGTCGTCACCGGGCGGGTCACCGACGCGGCCCTCGTCACCGGCCCCGCCGCCGCCCACTTCGGCTGGGGGCCCGAGGACCACGACGCGCTCGCCGGAGCCGTCGTCGCCGGGCACGTGCTGGAGTGCGGCACACAGGCGACCGGCGGGAACTACTCCTTCTTCGGCGACCACGACATCCGCCGCCCCGGTTTCCCCGTCGCGGAGATCCACGCCGACGGCACGTCCGTCATCACCAAGCACGACGGCACCGGCGGCGTCGTCGACCTCGGCACGGTCACCGCCCAACTGCTGTACGAGACCGGCGGCGCCCGGTACGCGGGACCCGACGCCACCGCCCGGCTCGACACCGTACGGCTGTCCCCCGACGGCCCCGACCGGGTCAGGATCTCCGGGGTGCGGGGCGAGGCCCCGCCGCCCACCCTCAAGACCGGGCTCACCCGGCTCGGCGGCTGGCGGGGCGAGGTCGTCTTCGTCCTCACCGGTCTCGACATCGAGGCCAAGGACCGGCTGGTGCGCGACCAGATCGCGGACGCGTTCGCCCGCGCCGGACGGCAGCCGGCCGAGGTGCGGTGGGAGCTGGCCCGCACGGACCGGGCCGACGCCGCGACCGAGGAGACCGCGAGCGCCCTGCTCCGGCTCGTCGTCCGCGACCAGGACCCGGACGCCGTCGGGCGGGCCCTGTCCGGCGCCGCGATCGAGCTGGCCCTGGGCAGCTACCCGGGCTTCCACGTCACCGCCCCGCCCGGCAAGGGCGCGCCCTACGGGGTGTTCGAGGCCCGCTACGTACCGGCGGGGGACGTCACGCATCTCGCCGTGCTGCCCGACGGGCAGCGCGAGGTGCAGGAGCCGGCCGCCCGGACGCAAGCCCTGGCGGAGGCCGAACAGCCGCCGCTGCCCGTGCCGTTGGACGCGGGTCCCACCCGCCGTGCCCCCCTCGGGCTCGTCGCGGGCGCCCGCAGCGGCGACAAGGGCGGGGACGCGAACGTGGGGGTGTGGGTACGGAGCGACGCGGCATGGCGGTGGCTGGCCCACGAGCTGACCGTGGAGCGCTTCCGGGAACTCCTCCCGGAGACCGCACCGCTCACCGTCGTACGCCATGTCCTGCCGAACCTGCGCGCCCTGAACTTCACCGTCCACGGGCTGCTCGGTGAGGGCGTCGCCGCCCAGCACCGCTTCGACCCGCAGGGCAAGGCACTGGGGGAGTGGCTCCGCTCCCGGCACCTGGAGATACCCGTGGCTCTGCTGGACAGCTCACCGGAGGTGCGCGCATGACCGTCCTGCCCACCGGGCTCGACACCGCGAGCCCCGAATACGCCGCGAACCGCGCGGCCATGCTCGACAAGCTCACCGGCCTCGACGCCGCGCACGCCAAGGCGCTGGAGGGCGGTGGCGAGAAGTACGTCGAGCGGCACCGGGCGCGCGGCAAGCTGCTGGCCCGCGAGCGCATCGAGCTGCTGATCGACCAGGACACCCCGTTCCTGGAGCTGTCGCCGCTCGCCGCCTGGGGCAGCGAGGCCCCCGGATACACGGTCGGCGCCTCGCTCGTCACCGGGATCGGGGTGGTCGAGGGCGTGGAGTGCCTGATCACCGCCAACGACCCGACCGTACGCGGCGGCGCCTCCAACCCCTGGACGCTGAAGAAGGCCCTGCGCGCCAACGAGATCGCCTTCGCCAACCGGCTGCCCACCATCAGCCTGGTCGAGTCCGGGGGCGCCGATCTACCCTCCCAGAAGGAGATCTTCATCCCCGGCGGGGCGCTCTTCCGCGACCTCACCCGCCTCTCCGCCGCCGGTATCCCGACCGTGGCCGTCGTCTTCGGTAACTCCACGGCGGGCGGGGCGTACGTCCCCGGCATGTCCGACCACACCGTGATGATCAAGGAGCGGTCCAAGGTCTTCCTCGGCGGTCCGCCCCTGGTGAAGATGGCGACCGGCGAGGAGAGCGACGACGAATCGCTCGGCGGCGCCGAGATGCACGCCCGCACCTCCGGCCTCGCCGACCACTTCGCCGCCGACGAACCGGACGCGCTGCGCCAGGCCCGCCGGATCGTCGCCCGACTCAACTGGCGCAAGGCGCACCCGGAGCCGGGCCCGGCCGAGCCGCCCAAGTACGACCAGGACGAGCTGATCGGCATCGTCCCCGGCGATCTGAAGGTGCCCTTCGACCCGCGCGAGGTCATCGCCCGGCTGGTCGACGGCTCGGACTTCGACGCGTTCAAACCGCTCTACGGGACCAGCCTGGTCACCGGCTGGGCCCGGCTGCACGGCTACCCCGTCGGCATCCTCGCCAACGCGCAGGGCGTGCTGTTCAGCGAGGAGTCGCAGAAGGCGGCGCAGTTCATCCAGCTCGCCAACCAGCGCGACATCCCGCTCCTCTTCCTGCACAACACCACCGGCTACATGGTCGGCAAGGAGTACGAACAGGGCGGCATCATCAAGCACGGCGCGATGATGATCAACGCGGTGTCGAACTCCAAGGTCCCGCACCTGTCCGTCCTGATGGGCGCCTCCTACGGCGCCGGGCACTACGGCATGTGCGGCAGGGCCTACGACCCGCGCTTCCTGTTCGCCTGGCCCAGCAGCAAGTCCGCCGTCATGGGCCCGCAGCAGCTGGCCGGGGTGCTCTCCATCGTCGCCCGCGCCTCCGCCGCAGCGAAGGGGCGCCCGTACGACGACGAGGCGGACGCCGGACTGCGCGCCATGGTCGAGCAGCAGATCGAGTCGGAGTCCCTGCCGATGTTCCTGTCCGGCCGCCTGTACGACGACGGGGTCATCGACCCCCGCGACACCAGGACCGTCCTCGGGATGTGCCTGTCCGCCATCCACACCGCACCGGTCGAGGGCGCCCGCGGCGGCTTCGGCATCTTCCGGATGTGAGCACCCACATGATCACTGCTCTCCTTGTCGCCAACCGGGGCGAGATCGCCTGCCGGATCTTCCGCACCTGCCGTGCGCTCGGCATCGCCACCGTCGCCGTGTACTCCGACGCGGACGCCGACGCGCTGCACGTGCGGGAGGCCGACACCGCCGTACGGCTGCCGGGGGCCGCCCCCTCCGATACGTATCTGCGCGGTGATCTCGTCGTGGCCGCCGCCCTCGCGGCGGGCGCGGACGCCGTCCACCCCGGGTACGGCTTCCTGTCCGAGAACGCCGGGTTCGCCACCGCCGTGCGGGACGCGGGGCTGACCTGGGTCGGCCCGCCGGTCAGGGCCATCGAGCTGATGGCGTCCAAGACCCGGGCCAAGGAGCTGATGGCCGCCGCCGGGGTGCCGCTGCTCGCCCCCGTCGACCCGGCGGCGGCCCGCGCCGAGGACCTGCCGCTGCTGCTCAAGGCGGCCTCCGGCGGCGGCGGCCGGGGGATGCGGATCGTGCGCGAACTGGTCGACCTGGAAGGCGAGCTGACCGCTGCCGCCGCCGAGGCGCTCTCCGCCTTCGGGGACGGGGAGGTCTTCGCGGAGCCGTACGTGGAGCGCGGCCGGCACGTCGAGGTCCAGATCATGGCCGACGAGCACGACCGCGTCTGGGCGCTCGGCACCCGGGACTGCTCGCTCCAGCGCCGCCACCAGAAGGTCATCGAGGAGGCCCCCGCACCCGGCCTGGCCGACGAGCTGCGCGACCGGCTGCACGCCGCCGCGGTGACCGCCGCACGGGCCGTCGGCTACCGGGGCGCGGGCACCGTCGAATTCCTGGTCACCGAGGACGGGCGGCCGTACTTCCTGGAGATGAACACCCGCCTCCAGGTGGAACACCCGGTGACGGAGGCCGTGTTCGGTCTCGACCTGGTCGCCCTCCAGCTGCGCACCGCGGAGGGCGAACCGCTGCCCTCCGCCGAGCCCCCGCAGCCCGCCGGGCACGCCGTCGAGGCCCGGCTCTACGCGGAGGACCCGGCGCGCGACTGGCAGCCACAGACCGGAGCGCTGCTCTCGTTCCATGTGCCGGACGAGCCCGGTGTGCGCCTGGACACCGGGTACACCAACGGTGACACCATCGGCGTGCACTACGACCCGATGATCGCCAAGGTGATCGCGCACGCCCCCACCCGCGTCGAAGCCGTCCGCCTGCTGGCCCGCGCCCTGGAGCGCGCCCGCGTGCACGGCCCGGTCACCAACCGCGACCTGCTCGTACGCTCCCTGCGCCACCCGGACTTCGCGGCGGCCCGCCTCGACACCGGCTTCTACGAACGCCACCTGGCCGCCCTGACCTCCGTGCCGGAAGAGGCGGCCGTACGGCTGGCCGCGACCGCCGCCGCCGTCGTCGAGGCGGCCCGCAACGCCACGGCCGGGACCGCAGGAGGGTTCGCCCGCTTCGGCGCCTGGCGCAACCTCCCCTCGCAGCCCCAGCTCCGCCGCTACCGCGGCGAACCGGACGGCGGCGCGTACGAGATCACCTACCGCCCCACCCGCGACGGCCTGGCCGTCGGCACGGAGGGCGTCCGCGTCGTCTCCGCCGGGCGGGTCCGTGCCACCCTCGAAACCGGCGGCGTCACACGGCACTTCGACGTCCACATCCACGACGACCGGCGGTACGTGGACACCGCCACCGGGCTGTACGCCTTCACCGCCCTGCCCCGGTTCACCGACCCCGCCGAGCGGACCGAACCCGGCTCCCTGCTCGCCCCGATGCCCGGCACCGTCGTCCGGCTGGCCGAGGGCCTGGCGGCCGGGTCCGCCGTCGAGGCCGGGCAGCCGCTGATCTGGCTGGAGGCGATGAAGATGGAGCACCGCATCCTCGCCCCCGCCAACGGCACCCTCACCACCCTGCACGCCACCCCCGGCCTCCAGGTGGAGGTCGGCGCACTGCTCGCCGTCGTCACGGAAGACGTATCCGCACCCGCTGAGGAGACCGCATGAGCACCGTCCTCGAAACCGAAGAGCACCAGGCCCTGCGCGCAGCCGTCGCCGCCCTCGGCACACGGTACGGGCGCGACTACATGACGTCCGTCGTCCGTGAAGGCGCCCACCCCCGCGAGCTGTGGGCGGAGGCCGCCAAGCTCGGCTACCTCGGCGTGAACCTCCCCGAGGAGTACGGCGGCGGAGGCAGTGGGATGGCGGAACTCTCCATCGTCCTGGAGGAGTTGGGGGCGGCGGGCTCGCCGCTCCTGATGATGGTCGTCTCGCCCGCCATCTGCGGCACCGTCATCGCCCGCTTCGGCACCGACGCGCAGAAGCGCCAGTGGCTGCCCGGCCTCGCGGACGGCAGCCTCACCATGGCCTTCGGCATCACCGAGCCGGACGCCGGTTCCAACTCGCACCGGATCACCACCACCGCCCGCCGCGACGGCGAGGAGTGGGTCCTCACCGGCCGCAAGGTCTTCGTCTCCGGCGTCGACATAGCCGACGCGACACTCATCGTCGGCCGCACGGAGGACGCCAGGTCGGGCAGGCTCAAGCCCTGCCTCTTCATCGTCCCGCGCGAGGCCCCCGGCTTCCAGCGGTCACAGATCGACATGGAGCTCCAGGCCCCGGAGAAGCAGTTCGAACTCGTCCTGGACGACGTGAGGCTGCCCGCCGACGCACTCGTCGGGGACGAGGACGCGGGCCTCCTCCAGCTCTTCGCCGGGCTCAACCCGGAACGCATCATGACCGCGGCTTTCGGCATCGGGATGGGCCGCTACGCGCTGGGCCGGGCCGTCGAGTACGCGAAGACCCGCCAGGTGTGGAAGGAACCCATCGGCGCCCACCAGGCCATCGCGCACCCCCTCGCCCAGGCCCACATCGAACTCGAACTGGCCCGGCTGATGATGCAGAAGGCCGCCCGGCTCTACGACGACGGGGACGACGCCGGGGCGGGCGAGGCCGCGAACATGGCGAAGTACGCGGCCGGAGAGGCGTGCGTGAAGGCCGTCGACCAGGCCGTGCACACCCTCGGCGGCAACGGACTCACCCGCGAGTACGGCCTCGGCTCCCTGATCACCGCGTCCCGGGTGGCCCGGATCGCGCCGGTCAGCCGGGAAATGATCCTGAACTACGTATCCCATCAGTCCCTGGGTCTCCCCAAGTCGTACTGACAGCCGCCATTCTGTCCCTCCACGCCGTACGGAACCCGCCGCATCCCCCACCCCCGGGGGCGGGCACCGGCCCGGCGCCGCACGCCACGCGTCGTACGGGGCGGCCGCCCACGCGGCCGCCCCGCCATCCGCATCGAAGGGACTCCCGTCATGGCGCACGTGTTCCGGAGCGACTACCCCGACGTCCAGCCACTCGACACAGCCATCCACGACGCGGTGCTGGGCCAGGCCGCAGAGGAGTTCGGCGACCGGGTCGCCCTGATCGACGGCACGGACGGCAGTAACCGGCTCACCTACCGGCAGCTCGACTCCTTCCACCGGAAGATCGCCGCGGGGCTGGCCGCCGCCGGACTCGTCAAGGGCGACGTGCTCGCCCTGCACAGCCCGAACACCATCGCCTACCCGGCCGTCTTCTTCGGCGCCACCCGGGCCGGCGCCACCGTCACCACCGCCCACCCGCTCGCCACGGCGGAGGAGTTCGCGGGGCAGCTCCGCGACTCCTCCGCGCGCTGGATCGTCACCGTCTCCCCGCTCCTGAACACCGCCCGCCGCGCGGCCGAACTCGTCGGCGGCATCGAGGAGATCTTCGTCTGCGACCACGCCGAAGGGCACACCTCCGTCCTCGACATGCTCACCACCACCGCCCCCGAACCGATGGTCACCATCGACCCGGCCGAGGACATCGCCGCGCTGCCGTACTCCTCCGGCACCACCGGCACCCCCAAGGGCGTCATGCTCACCCACCGCTCCATAGCCACCAACCTGGAACAGCTGCGCCCCTTCGTCCCCATGGGCACCAACTCCCGCATCCTGGCCGTGCTCCCCTTCTTCCACATCTACGGGCTCACCGCCCTGGTGAACGCACCGCTGCGGAGCGGCGCCACCGTCGTCGTCCTGCCGCGCTTCGACCTCGCCCAGTTCCTGACCGCGATCGAGACGCACCGCATCACAGGCCTGTACGTGGCCCCTCCGATCGTGCTGGCCCTCGCGAAGCACCCGGTCGTCGACCGGTACGACCTGTCCTCGCTTGAGTACATCGTCAGCTCCGCCGCCCCGCTCGACGCCGAACTCGCCGCCGCCTGCTCACGCCGGCTCGGCCTGCCGCCCCTGCGCCAGGCGTACGGGATGACGGAACTCTCGCCCGGCACCCACGTCGTCCCGCTGGCCGCCCAGAACCCGCCGCCCGGGGCCGTCGGCACCCTGCTGCCCAACACCGAGATGCGCATCGTCTCCCTCGACGCCCCCGGCGAGGACGCCGGAACCGGCACCGACGGCGAGATCCTGATCCGTGGCCCGCAGGTGATGAAGGGCTACCTCGGCCGGCCGGAAGCCACCGCCGCGATGATCGACCCCGACGGCTGGCTGCGCACCGGGGACATCGGGCGGGTGGACGAGGACGGCTGGCTGTTCGTCGTCGACCGGGTCAAGGAACTCATCAAGTACAAGGGCTACCAGGTCGCCCCCGCCGAACTCGAAGCGCTGCTGCTCGGCCACGCGTCCATAGCCGACGCGGCCGTGATCGGCGTGGACGACGCGGAGGGCAACGAGGTCCCCAAGGCCTTCCTCGTCCGCCGGCCGACCGTCACCCCCGTCGACCTCACGGCGGACGACGTCATGTCGTACGTCACCGAGCGCGTCGCCCCGTACAAGAAGATCCGGCAGGTCGAGTTCATCGACGCCGTACCGCGCGCCGTGTCCGGCAAGATCCTGCGCCGCGAACTGCGCGACCGCGAGAAGGCCCGCACCGCCCCCGACACCCCGGAGAAGACCCCATGACGCCGGCCGCCCCCACGCACGAGCGCGGTATCACCACCCTGACCCTGGACTCACCGGCCAACCGCAACGCGCTGTCCGCGCGGCTGGTCGGTGAGCTCTCGGCCGCGCTCGCCGCGTGCGCGGCCGACGACACCGTGCGGGCCGTCGTCCTCACCCACACCGGCAACACCTTCTGCGCGGGCGCCGACCTGACCGCCCCCGCGGACCCGGCGGCCTTCGTCGCGCTGATGCGGCAGATCGTCGCGCTGCCCAAACCGGTGGTGGCCCGGGTCACCGGCCATGTCCGGGCGGGCGGGCTCGGGCTGCTCGGCGCCTGCGACATCTCGGCGGCCGGACCCGGGGCCACCTTCGCGCTGACCGAATCCCGCCTGGGCCTCGCCCCGGCCGTCATCTCGATGCCCCTGCTGCCGCGCATGGACCCGCGCGCCGCCGCCCGCTACTACCTCACCGGGGAACGCTTCGACGCCGCGGAGGCCGCCCGGATCTCCCTCATCACGCTGGCCGCCGCCGACGACGTGGACGAGGCCCTCGCGCCCGTACTCGACGGACTGCGCCGGGCCTCCCCGCAGGGGCTGCGGGCATCGAAGGAGCTGGTCGCGGCTAGTGTGCTGGAGAGTTTCGACCAGCACGCGGAAGACCTCATCGCCCGATCGGCGGCACTCTTCGCCTCCGAGGAGGCCCGCGAGGGGATGACGGCCTTCCTCGAACGACGGGATCCCGCATGGGTGTGGTGACACAGGGCAGGAGCCCCGGCCCCAAGCAGGACCGCAGCCGGGCCACCCGCATGCGGCTCCTGGAAGCCGCGGTCTCCTGCCTGGCCGAACACGGCTGGGCGGGCTCCACCGTCTCCGTCGTCGCGGAACGCGCCGGGGTCTCGCGTGGCGCCGCCCAGCACCACTTCCCGACCCGCGAGGACCTGTTCACCGCGGCCGTCGAGTACGTCGCGGAGGAACGCTCCGCCGCCCTGCGGGCGCTGCCCGACCAGGACCGCGCGGCGGTCGTCGCCGCCCTCGTCGACCTCTACACCGGGCCGCTCTTCCGCGCCGCCCTCCAGCTCTGGGCCGCCGCCTCCAACGAGGAGCAGCTCCGCCCGCGCGTCACCGAACTCGAAGCCCGCGTCGGCCGGGAGACCCACCGCATCGCCGTCGGCCTCCTGCACGCCGACGAGAACCGCCCCGGCGTACGCGAAACGGTTCAGGGGCTCCTGGACATGGCACGCGGTCTGGGCCTGGCCAACGTCCTCACCGACGACACGGCCCGCCGCCGCCGAGTGGTGGCGCAGTGGGCGGCGATGATCGAGGACGCGCTGGGCTGAGCGGGTGCGGCGCCGCCCGTCCGGGGACGGGGACGACATCGCAACTGGTGCCACTGGTCGCGTCGTTCAGGGAAACGGCCTCCCGCGAGGGAGCGCCGGGCCCGATCCTGGGCACCCTGGCCGCGGTCGGTCTCATCCGCTACTTCAGCGGCGCGATCATCGCGCACCTGCGGGTGGACTCCCGCGACATCGTGTTCCTCGCCACGGCGGCGGCCGTCCCGGTGCTGGGAATGCTCGGTCACGGGGCCTGGCGGCGAGGGCCCGGATATCCTGCTCCGTCCCGAGCAGGCCAGGGAGGCCCCACACCATGAGCAACACCACGTCACCCTTCCCCGACCGGATCGAGCTCACGGGAGAGGGCCTCGTCCTGCGCGACTGGACGGAGGCCGACCTGACCGCGATGCCCGGCCTGTTCGACCACGCCGACATCGCGCACTGGACCCCGATCGTCTCGCCCTTCGACGAGAAGGCCTCCCGGGCCCGCCTGGACAGGGCCCGGCGCCTGCGGGAGGAGGGCTCGACCATCCTGCTCGCGATCACCGTCGACGGCGGCGCCCCGCTCGGTGAGGTGATGCTGCGCCGCGCCCCCGAGGGCACGGAGCTGGGTTACGCGGTCGGCCCCGCCCACCGCGGCCACGGCCTGGCCGCACGGGCGGTACGCCTGATGGCCGGGTACGCCTTCGAGGAGCTGGGCGCGGACCAGGTGATCCTGGAGCTGGAGGCCGACAACGCCGCCAGCGTCGGGGTGGCGACACGGGCGGGCTTCAGCCTGCTCGACGTACCCCTGATCGAGGGCGAGGAGAAGGGCAGGCCCTACGTCCTGCAGACGTGGGGCCTGGACCGGGCCTGACGGTGCGGGGGCGGCGCCGCCCTACTGCGGCCGGCCGATGGTGAGCGCGAGCTTCCACATGCCGGTGGAGGGGTTCACTTCCCGCTCCTTGCCGTCCGGAGCCAGCTGCTTCGCCCGGCGGACCGCCTCGCGCCAGCCGTCCTCGTAGGTCAGCAGCATGTGGGACCTCCCCTCGGTGATTTTCCGCCCATGTGCGCAGGTGAAACGCGTACAAGGAGGTCGGGCAGCCTCTCGCGAGGGATTTCGGCGCGCATTACCCCTACAGGCTCAGCCTGTACGGCTTCAGGGTGCCCTGAGGAGGTCGCGGAGCCCGGCGACGAGTTGGGCGACGTCGCGTTCGGCGGGCGGCGCGGCCGCCGGGACGGCGGTGGGTGTCGCGGGCTGTCGGCCCGCAGCCGCGGCCACGGCCCGGACGCTACCGAGAGGTGGATTCCAGCAGCAGTTCGCTCAGGTCCGACGGCATGGTGATCATGCAGTCGTGCCCGGTCGGCAGCTCCCGTATCCGTGCCGGGGAGCCGTTGGCCTGTGTCGCGGCGACGGGCCGCCGCACGATGCCCTCCGGCTCTGCGCCGACACAGTGGATGTGCGTGCGCGGAACCGAGTCCAAGGCAGGGTTGTCCAGCCGGACCGGTTGCCGCAGGCAGCGCACTGGCTGGTCGGAGAGCGTCGCACGCAGCCATGCGATGTCCGCCGGGTCGGTGACCCCGAACAGGCCGAGGGGCGCAGGCATCTCGGGCAGCGGCGGGATGCGCCAGCCGTTGTCGGACTTGGCGGCCAGGTCGATCAGGTTCTGGGTCATGGGCTGTACGTCGACGGCGGTCTCGCCGTGCTCCGGGACCATCGCGTCCAGGTACACGAGACGTGCGAGCCGTTCCGGTACCTCGTTGGCCACGGACGAGACGACCAGCCCCGCGTAGCTGTGACCCACGAGCACCACCTCGGTCATGTCCTCCTCGCGGATCAGCTTCAGGACGTCCTCGACGTGCGTGTCGAGCCCCACCTCGGGGCCGAGCAGGTGTGCCTTGTCGCCGTAGCCGGTCAGTGAGGGCGCGAACACGCGGTGTCCGGCCGACTCCAGCAGCGGGACCACCCGCTCCCAGCACCGGCCGCTGTGCCAGGCACCGTGTACCAGCAGAAAAGTAGACATGAGGGGAGGTCTTCTTACTCTTCGGGGCGTGGAGGCACGGGAACATAACGGTTCCTGTTTGTGCCTCGGTACTCTTTAGGAACCGAAATCATCGTGCTACACCTGCCGCATCCCGATCAATAAGGCACATTTAGGTGCCCCGGTTCTCTGGAGGTAACCATGAGCGGCACAGCGGGCGGCGAGTCGCGGCCGGCGGACCCGTGCCAGGCCCGTGAAGTGCTCGGCATCGTCGGCGGCAGGTGGTCGCTGCTGGTCGTGCGTAACCTCAGCCAGGGGCCACGCCGCTTCACCGAACTCAAGCGGGCCGTCGACGGGATCAGTCAGCGCATGCTCACCGTCACCCTGCGCGACCTGGAACGCGACGGGATCCTCACGCGGACCGTCCGCAACGTCATGCCACCGCACGTCAGTTACGAACTCACTCCGATGGGCAGGGCCCTCCGCGAAGCGACCGCCCCCCTGTTGGAGTGGAGCATCACGCACCTGACGCACATCGACGCCGCCCGCGCCGTGTACGACGCTCGCCCCGACATCCCGCCCGCCTGACCCCCGCCCCGGCGGTACTCACCGATCGACAGGTACGCCGCGATGCGCTTCCCCTGGTCATCGGTGAACTGTCGCCATGGCGCAGGCCCTAGGCGGACGCGTTGGTGGTGCCGGTCGGCGGGGCCTGCTGGTAGAGCACCACCAACGCCCCGTGCACGGGCTGTTCCCTCCGGCCTTCCTGCCCCTCTTCCTCCCCGTCCTCCTCGGCGTCGTCGACCAGTCCGGCGAGGGCCTCTCCGAGTTGCCTCGCCTTCGCGGGGCTGAGACGCAGGTGGCGCAGGGTCAGGTGGGGTTCGGCGGGGGAGCGGTCCAGCTCCTGGGCGACCGCGGCGAGCATCGCGGCGGTGCCTGCCGCCTGCGGTTCGGCGACGACCATGTGGCGGGCCGTGCGCTGGTAGTACTGCTCGGTGCCGCCGCGGACCTGGCGGGTCTCCGCGATGTGGACCAGCCCGGCCTCGCGGAGCACTTTGAGGTGGTGGGCGACGTTGCCCTTCTTCGCGTCGAGCTGGGCCGCCAGCCGGCTGACGGTGGCGGGCCGGTGGCCCAGGGCGAAGAGCAGCCGCTGCCGCAACGGGTGGGCGAGCGCCGCGAACTGCTCGGGCGCGCCGATCTCCAGGACGTCCTCGGGAGGTGGCGAGTGGGAAGACTGATCACGCATAACGAAAGTGTCTAAAGTCTTTGACGCTTTCGCAAGTGTGGTGCTGTACTCCCTGCCATGACGACACCGACGAAGCTTCAGCCCGCTCCCGTCATCGACGAGACGGTCCGGCTCCTGACCGAGCGCTACGTCTTCCCCGAGGCGGCCGAACAGATAGCCGGCCTGCTCCGACGACGCCTGGCCGAGGGCGCCTACGACGTCGAGGACGCCGAGGAGCTCGCCCGTCTGGTCACCGCTGACCTGCAGTCCGTCAACAACGACCGGCACCTGAGACTGAAGCACCACGGGGAGCCGGTGCCCCCGAAGGAGGGGGCGGCCACCCTGGAGGCCATGCGCCGGGACTTCGACACCTCGCTGGGCGGCGCGCCCCGGGTGCAGCTGCTCGACGGAGGGGTCGCCGTGGTGGAGCTGGCACCGATGCTGTTCCCGCTGGAGTGGGCAGCCGAACCGCTGAGCGCCGCGCTCACCCTGGCCTCCCGCGCCCAGGCGCTGATCGTGGACCTGCGCGGCAACCGGGGCGGCGACCCGGACACGGTCGCCTTCGTCTGCGGATACCTGCTGGACGAGCGCACGCACCTCAACACCATGTACTGGCGTGGCGGCGAGCGCAGCGAGCAGTCCTGGAGCCCGCCGCACGTTCCCGGCGCGCGCTTCGGCGGCAGAAAGCCGCTGTACGTGCTGACGAGCGACAGCACCTTCTCCGCCGCGGAGGAGCTCGCGTACGACCTTCAGCAGCTCGGCCGAGCCGTGGTCGTCGGTGAGAGCAGCCGAGGCGGCGCGCATCCGTGCCAGGGCTGGACGGTGCACCCGCACCTGGAAGCCACCGTCCCCTTCGGCCGCGCCATCAACCCCGTGTCCGGCACGAACTGGGAGGGCGTCGGCGTGCGGCCGGATGTCCCCTGCGCCGCCGCCGAGTCCCTCGACCGGGCGCACACGCTGGCCCTCGCCCGACTGGCGGGCCGGCCGTAGCACGGTGCCGACTCCGCGCGCTGCGGGCGCCGGCACCGTGCTACGGCAGATGTCAGCCGACGCAGCTGATCGTGCCGGCCGGGAAGTTGTTTCCGGTCGAGGTGGCGGTGAAGCCGAAGCTGATGCTGTCGTCGGCGGCGATGGTCCGGTTGTAATCAAGGTTCTTGACCGTGACCGTGCCATCGGAGGCGGTGCTCAGCGCACCGTTCCAGACACTGCTCAGCTTCGTACCGACGCCCGGCTTCCACGCCGCGGCCCAGCCGCTGAGCGGAGTCGTGCCGTGGTTCATGACCTCCACGCTGCCCTGGAAGCCGCCGTTCCAGGCGGAGGTCACGGTGTAGACCGCCATGCAGGCCCCGGTGTGCGGGTCCGTCGGGGTGGGGGTCGGAGTCGGCGTGGGAGTGGTGCCGGATCCCTGGATCCCGGTCACTTCGCCGTTGCCACCGTCGAAGGCGATGTCGGAGCAGGAGAAGAAGTTCTCCTGGCTGTCCGACCGTACCCACTGGATGAACAGCAGCGCGTTGCCCGAGCGGCCCGAAGGCAGCTGCAGGTCCCAGTTGTACGAACCGCCGTCAGTGCCCGGGGAACCCGTCTGCGACGGGTTGGTGACCGTCTGGATCAGATCCAGGTCGTCCCAGCCCAGCGCGGTGGTGGGCGAGTAGCCCGGCTTGGACAGGTACACCCTGAAGTCACCGGGGTGGGCCGCCCAGTTGCTGTACCGGACCTTCATGGTCGAGCCGGAGGTGAGGTGCGTGCGCGGCCAGTCGTTCCGGGCGGCGTTGTAGCCGGTGAAGTTGTACGGGGAGCGGTCGCCGGCGCTGCACAACTTGCCGTCAGGCACGTAACCCTCGCCGCGTCCGCCCGCGTTCGAGTCGAGCACCGCGAACCAGTTGTACAGCGCCGAGGCACCGCTCTCGGCGAGCGCGGCCTGGCACGCCGGGTTCGACGGGTCCATCCCGCCCGTGCTGGTGTGGCCGTCCACGTAGCAGAGGTAGGTGCGCGAACCGGGCATCATCGCCACGCCGTGCGCTTCCGCCTTGCCCTGTCCGGCCAGGGCTAGGCCGAGACCGCCCAGCAGAGTCGCCAGCACGGCGACTAAGGAAACCAGTCGTCTTCTGCTTCCGATCATGCTTTGAACCATGATTCTCCTGTGCTTTCTTGTGAGGGGTCATGCCTGGTCGGGGTGGAACGCCGCCCGTCCGGGTGCGAGTGCGACCCGGCGCGTGGGCGGGGGTGTGGGGCCGACGGGGTATGCGTACGGGGTCAGACAGCCGGGCGAGAGATCGTGGGCCGAGCGGCGCGGTGTCGGTCGCATGACGCCCCCTTCGAAGAGGCAACCGTGACGCGCGCACGGAGAGTGAGTGAGCTCCCGCGGACTTGGTGGGAGCGCTCCCAAATGAAGTGTTGGGACGGGACTGTAGGAGCGCTCCCATGCCTCTGACAACCCCGGCGGACGGACATTGTCCGGTCTCTTTCGAAGTGTCTGCTCGGCGGAGGTATGTTCGCCTTGATCCACATGTCGATCCGGCGGTCGGCCGGCGGAAGTCAGTAGCCCGCTGCCGGGTCCGGTGTCGTACGGAAACCGCCGCCGGTGCGTGGCCAGCAGCCGAGTTCGCGGGACAGCCCTCAGGTCCCCGGGCCCGCGAGGATCATTCGCATGCCCGATGCGGCACTCCGGAGCC
Organism: Streptomyces sp. AW19M42; assembly: GCA_000470535.1. GTDB lineage: Bacteria > Actinomycetota > Actinomycetes > Streptomycetales > Streptomycetaceae > Streptomyces. The sequence goes on along the minus strand of CBRG010000185.1, from coordinate 15,965 downwards.
GGCGGACATCCGCGGCGCGGCCCCGAGGGGCTGAAGGAGTTCCGCATCCGGCACGACAGTCATTTCGTGGAGGACTTCGGCTTCGGCTTCGGCTTCGGGAACGGACGGACGGAACAGCCCTACGGAGAAGGCCTCTTCGCGTCCTTCGGATCCGTCACGGCATTTCGAGATCGGGCAGCGAGAAGAAGCCCGCGATCGCCGCCATGATCCGCTCTTCGGCATCATCTCCGTCGAGTTCCGCGTGCGGACCGGTCAGTTTCGCCGCGGTGAGGGCGGGCGTCAGCAGGCCGGGCTCATCGCCACCGGGTCGGGATGGACTCTCGAAGCTGAAGCAGGTGACCAGGCCCCCGTCGCGGTAGTAATGGAACGAGGGGCCGTGCGCCTTGGCGATGCACGGCTCTGTCACCAGAACGACGAGCTCCGCGCCGGGAGGGCACAACCTCCCGTAATGGACGAGGTCGTAGTCACCGCTCTCCCAGCTGAGCATGTCGTGCATCACCACTCCCCAGTCGGGGCCGGTGCTGTACGCGAGCGGCATCCGGTCCGCGCCGAGGAGCCCGCGCACGAGCGCGTCCAGAGACGTTCCGCGGAAGAAGACGATGTTGGTCTCTTCGTGGTGCGGGAGCGGGCGACGTATCCAATCCCTCATGCAGAGCACGCTAGACGGCCCCTCTGACAATCGCCCCAGGCCAAGTGGCCGACGCGAACACCCCAGGGGGCTGCCCCGTGCCGGTCGGCGCCGCGGCGCACTCGGACCACTCCACAGCTGTCCATTCGGGGCCGCGCGCCGGCGCCCGAGGGCGGACAGCCGCCGGCCGGGCATGTCGTCGGGGACGAGATGCCCGGCGCGCGGGCGCGGGAACCGGGGTCAGCTCGTCCAGAGGACCGGGCTGTCGCTGTACGCGTCGCCCTCGTCGAACGAGGCGGCCGCGATGGGCTTGGTCTTCGTGGCGGTGAGCGAGCAGGTCTCGTACGACGCGCCCTTGGCGGTGAAGTCGCGGGGTGCCGATTCGCTGTCGCACTTGCCCGGGAGGTCACCGATCAGGACGATGCCCGTGGGGGCACCGTCCGCCAGCTCGCCGCGAAGCCTCAGGGACGCGTACGACAGGTCGGTGCCGCCGACGTTCTCCACCTTCATCCGGATGTAGTAGGGCGTCATGCCCTTCGCCTTCGCGCCGAATCCGGCCATGTCGGCCTCTGCGCCCTTCTCGATCGCCGTGACGGTCACGGCGATGGTGCCCTTCTTGTCGCTCGTGTACTCGAACGGCAGCACCGCTCGGTCTCCGACCTTGAGCTTCGTGCCCGGCGCGGCGACGTCGCCCCCGGCCGGAGCGGCACCGTCGTCGCCGGGGTCCGCAGCCGGGCTGCTCGGGTCTGCCGATGCCGAGTCGGACGCCGCGGGGTCGGCCGATGCCGGGGCGGACGCCGAGGGCGACTCCTGTGCCGACGACGAGTCGTCGCCGTCATTGCAGGCCGTGAGCCCGAGCCCCATGGTGGCGAGAGCGGCTGCGAAGAAGATGCGTCCCTTGTGTGTCATTTTGACCTAACTGGCAGTGAGAGCTGCCCCGTACGACAGCCGGTGCGTTCAACAACTGGACAAGACGTCCGGCAGCGCGGCCGGACGGGCCGGAGCGGCGCGACGACGGCAGTCCGTCACCGAGGTGCGCCGCGACGCGTCCCAGAATGGGGCGGCAATGACACAGGCATGCCACAGGAATGCGACGGGCGCGGCACGGCTCGGCGGGGCGCGGCTCCTGCGGTCGTCGCGTCACGGAAAGGCGCCCTGTCGCCCCGCGCTGCCGGCGGGGCGACAGGGCGCCCGACTGTCGCTGAACGGCCCTCAGCCGCTCCTCAGTTGCCCAGGTCCGCCAGTTGGTCGAACCCCGGGATCTCCTGCGGGCTGCGCGTTCCCGGGCCGGTGTACGTGGCCGAGGGCCGCACCAGGCGGCCCGTCCGCTTCTGCTCCAGGATGTGCGCCGACCAGCCCGCCGTGCGGGCACACGTGAACATCGACGTGAACATGTGCGCCGGCACCTCCGCGAAGTCCAGCATGATCGCCGCCCAGAACTCCACGTTCGTCGCCAGCACCCGGTCCGGGCGGCGCGCGTGCAGCTCCTCAAGCGCGGCCTTCTCCAACGCCTGCGCCACCTCGAAGCGCGGCGCGCCCAGTTCCTCGGCCGTGCGCCGCAGCACGCGGGCGCGGGGGTCCTCCGCGCGGTAGACGCGGTGCCCGAAGCCCATCAGCCGCTCGCCCTTGTCCAGGGCCCTCTTCACGTACGCGGTGGCGTCGCCGGTCCGCTCGATCTCCTCGATCATGCCGAGGACGCGGGACGGCGCGCCGCCGTGCAGCGGGCCCGACATGGCGCCCACCGCGCCGGACAGCGCGGCGGCCACATCGGCGCCGGTGGAGGCGATGACGCGGGCGGTGAACGTCGAGGCGTTCATGCCGTGCTCGGCGGCGGACGTCCAGTAGGCGTCCACGGCCTTCACATGGCGGGGGTCCGGCTCGCCGCGCCAGCGGATCATGAACCGTTCGACGACGGAACCCGCCTTGTCGATCTCGCTCTGCGGGACCATCGGCACCCCCTGCCCGCGCGCCGACTGGGCGACGTACGAGAGCGCCATGACGGCTGCCCGCGCCAGGTTGTTGCGCGCGGTCTCCTCGTCGATGTCCAGGAGGGGCTTCAGGCCCCACACGGGGGCGAGCATCGCCAGCGCGGACTGCACGTCCACCCGGATGTCACCGGAGTGGACCGGGATCGGGAACGGCTCGGCGGGCGGCAGACCGGGGTTGAACGCCCCGTCGACCAGCAGCCCCCAGACGTTGCCGAACGACACGTGGCCGACGAGATCCTCGATGTCGACCCCGCGGTACCGGAGCGAACCGCCTTCCTTGTCGGGTTCGGCGATCTCCGTTTCGAACGCGACGACTCCTTCGAGTCCGGGTACGAAGTCGGACATCAGGCGGCTCCCTCGGATCGGCGGCTGCGGGCGGGCCGCGAACGGCCCGCCCCACGATATTGGCGGGTTCCGACGTGACCGGGAAGCGTGACATCCGGCACAGCTCCCCGTTCTCTTCCGGAACGGTTGATGACCCTCCTCGCCGCTGCGGCAGGATGAGCGTGTGTCCACCGCAGATTCCTCCTTCGATTCCACCACCGATCCGGCCGCGATGCGCGAGCAGTACCGTTCCGAGAGCTTCGCCGAGGACAGCCTGGTCGCAGACCCCATGCAGCAGTTCGCTCACTGGTTCCGGCAGATCGCCGCAGGTGGGATGCTGCACGAGCCGAACGCCATGGTGGTGTCCACGGCGACACCCGACGGCGTGCCGTCCTCCCGGACCGTGCTGCTGAAGATGTACGACGAGCGCGGCTTCGTCTTCTTCACCAACTACGAGTCCCGCAAGGGCCGCGAGCTGGCCGCCAACCCACGCGTGTCGCTGCTCTTCCCCTGGCACCCGCTGGCCCGCCAGGTCATCGTCACCGGCAGCGCGACCCGCGTCGGCCGCGAGGAGACGGCCGCCTACTTCCGTACCCGCCCCCACGGCTCCCAGCTCGGCGCCTGGGCGAGTGCCCAGTCCTCGGTGATCGGCTCCCGCGAGGAGCTGGTGCGGCGCTACGAGGAGCTGTCGGCCCGCTACCCGGAGGGCGAACAGATCCCGGCGCCCCCGCACTGGGGCGGCTTCCGGGTCGTCCCGGCCACGATCGAGTTCTGGCAGGGCCACGAGAACCGGCTGCACGACCGGCTGCGCTACGTACGCGAGGACGGGGACGGGGGCGGCGGGGCCGCCTGGCGCGTCGAGCGGCTGTGCCCGTAGCGGGCGTCACGCCCCCGGACACGCAGAGACCCGCAGGCTCTGGTCCCTCCTTGCGGAGGGGCCGGCCGGACTAACCGGCGAGCCTGCGGGTCGGTGACTGCTTGGGATTGGCCGGCGACCGGCCCTGCACTGCAAAGAGTGCGACGACGGGCGTCAGCCCGCAGTCACCTCACGAGTCCGAAAAGAAATCACTTCCGGAGCACCTCCCTTCATGTGTACCCACAGCCTAGGAACCGTCCCGGGGGCCGCACAACCGAATTATCCGCGCCATTGATTTCGGTGAAGTCGCTGTGTGCTGGGTCACGTTCGAGTTCAATGGTCTGACGTGCAGTAATGCCGGACACGTCCTGCAGGGGGTACGGGGATGAGTGCTTCCAGGAGCAGCGGAACCACCGACGCTCTCGGGCCGGAGGAAGGCCCGGAGGGACGGCCGGCACCCCCGGAGGCGCAGGCGGACGGGCCCGTGGCGATTCCCGGGTCCGAGCTGCTGGCTGCCCTGCTCGACGGAATGGACGCCGCGCTCTGCGCCTTCGACGCGCGCGGCACCGTCACCCACTGGAACCGCGAGGCCGAGCGGATTCTCGGCTGGTCCGCGGCGGAGGCCGTCGGGAGACCCGGGTTCGCCGGATGGGCCGTGCGGCGGGCGGACGCGGGCGAGGTCCAGGGGCGGCTGATGGCCGTCATGGACGGGCCGGGGCGCCAGGTGCACGAGTTCGCGCTGCTGCGCAAGGACGGCGGCCGGGTGCTGGTACGGACCCAGTCGGCCGGGGTGCGCGGCGCGGACGGGAAGCCGGCCGGGGTGTACTGCGCGTTCAGCGAGGTCCACGCGCAGATCGATCTGGAGCGGGCCATCGCGATGAGCGAGGCGCTGTTCGAGGACGCGTCGTGGGGTGTCGTCCTCGTCGATGTGGACCTGCGGCCGACCGTCGTCAACGCCCACGCCGCCCGCGCACTGGGCGGCGGCCGTACGGCGCTGCTGGGGCGGCCGCTGGGCGAGCTGATCGTGCAGGGCGTCGAGGACCTGGAGGGCGCGCTCCAGCACGTGCTGGCCGCCGGAGCGCCGGCCGCCCCCGTCGAGCTGTGGGTGACGCTGCGGACGGCGGAGGGCAGCCGGCGGCGCTGCTGGCGCAGCGGCTTCATGCGGCTGGCCTCGCCGCTCGCGGAGGAGCCGGTGCCGCTGGGCGCCGGCTGGCTGTTCCAGGACATCACGGAGGCGAAGCTCGCCGCCCAGGACGCGGACCGGGCGCGCTTCCGGTCGAACCAGCTGCACCGGGCCTCGCGCTCCGCGGCCGAGTGCGAGGACCCGATGGAGGCGGCGACGACCTCGCTCGACTACGCGCTCGCGGGCTTCGCGGACCACGCGCTGATCGACCTGGTGGCGGGGGAGCGGCTGGTCCGCGCGGCCGCGACGCCGTCGGACGCGCCGGGGCCGTGCCTGCCGGTGGCCGGTGGCGGCATCCCGCTGCGGTACGTGCACGGCCACCCCGCCCTCCAGGCGGTGGACCGCACGGGCTCGGTACGGGCCACGGCGGGGGCCGGGGAGTCGGGGGAGTGGGCGACCGGGCGGCAGTGGCCGGCCGACTCGGTGCACGCCCTGTGCGCGGTGCTGCGGAGCCGGGGCCGGACGCTGGGTGTGGTGACGTTCCTGCGCTCGGCCCACCGTGCCGCCTTCGAACGCCCGGACGCGGTGTACGCGGAAAGCGTGGCGGACCGCGTCGCGGCCGCGGTGGACCTGTACCAGGCACTGCGAGCCGCCGGTTCCGGCGATTCCAGCCCGTCCGGCGTTTGAGGACGGAGCCGCCGCTGTGGTGGGCGCTCACCCGGCGTTCGTCCCGGCGCCGGGGGCCGGCCGCTCAGTGCCGGTAGAAGATCCGGTCCGCGTACTGCGACATCACGCGCCCGTTCCACTCGTGGCCGCCGTCGACGTTCCCGGACCGCAGCAACGGCGGCTCCACACCCCGCTCCAGCAGCCGCTCCGCCGCCGCCGCCATCATCGCCTGCATCACCGCACTGGTGATCACCGTCGAGGCGGGCGCGAACGGTGCCTCGATGCCGTCCACGTTCAGCTCCGCGTCACCGATCGCGATCTTGCTGTCCAGCACGATGTCGCAGTGGTCGCGCAGGAAGCCGCCCGAGCTGTGCCGGGACCGGGTGCCGTCCGCGTACGCGACCGAGGTGACGCCGATGACCTTCAGGCCCAGCGCACGCGCGTTCATCGCCATCTCCACCGGCAGCGCGTTGCGCCCGGACAGCGAGATGATCACCAGTACGTCGCCCCGCCTCGCGGGGCTGGAGTCGAGGACGGCGCCCGCGAGGCCGTCGACCCGCTCCAGCGCGGAGCCCAGGGTCGCCGGCATGACGTCGACCCCGAGCGCGCCGGGGACGGCCATGAGGTTCATCAGGGCGAGCCCGCCCGCCCGGTAGACGACGTCCTGGGCGGCGAGCGAGGAGTGCCCGGCGCCGAAGGCGAAGAGCCGGCCGCCGGCCTCCACGGTGTCCGCGATGGCCGCACCGGCTGCCGCGATGTTGCCGGACTCCTCGTCGCGCACCCGCTCCAGCAGGCCGATCGCTGCGTCGAAGAACTGACCGGCCAGCTTGCTTTCGCTCATCTGAGGAGGGCCTTTCCGGCGGGGTGGGGGTGACCAGGGGCGTCCGTACCGCCGATCACGTTGCGGTCTGGACCAGTGACATGTCAATACCGCACGGGGCCCGCGCGGCCGCTCCCGATGGGCCGCATCGGACCGACGAGGCACGGTTGTCGGCGGTATGCGTCAGAATTGGGTGAGGGCCAGCGCACGATTGCATCGAGGGGCACGAATGTCCGGACTGATCGACACAACGGAGATGTATCTCCGCACCATCCTCGAACTTGAAGAGGAAGGCGTGGTCCCCATGCGCGCCCGGATTGCGGAACGGCTGGACCAGAGCGGTCCAACGGTCAGCCAGACGGTGGCCCGCATGGAGCGCGACGGCCTGGTTCAGGTCGCGGGCGACCGCCATCTGGAGCTGACGGACGAAGGGCGCCGGCTGGCGACCCGCGTGATGCGCAAGCACCGCCTCGCGGAGTGCCTGCTGGTCGACGTGATCGGCCTGGAGTGGGAGCAGGTCCACGCCGAGGCCTGTCGCTGGGAACACGTGATGAGCGAGGCCGTGGAGCGCCGGGTGCTGGAGCTGCTGCGCCACCCGACCGAGTCCCCGTACGGGAACCCGATCCCCGGTCTGGAGGAGCTCGGCGAGAAGGCCGAGGCCGATCCTTTCCTCGACGAGGGCATGGTGAGCCTCTCGGAGCTCGACCCGGGCGCCGAGGGCAAGACCGTGGTGGTCCGCCGGATCGGTGAGCCGATCCAGACGGACGCCCAGCTGATGTACACGCTGCGGCGGGCGGGCGTGCAGCCCGGTTCCGTGGTCAGCGTGACGGAGTCGCCCGGCGGGGTGCTGGTCGGCAGCAGTGGGGAGGCTGCGGAGCTGGACTCCGAGGTTGCCTCGCACGTCTTCGTCGCCAAGCGCTGACTCCTCGCGGCGAGGCGCGGGGTCGGGGGCCCGGCGCCTAGTTTTCAAGCTCCGCGTCCGTTTTTCCGTTTTTTCGTACGGAATTGCAGCGCCCGGAGGGATCGCGTGCCAGGCTGTGCCGGTGGGATACCTGAGAGTGTCGGCCGCCCGGCCGCACGGTCGGGGAGGGGAGCAGGGTGTGCGCCCGTCGTCTGTGCGTGTCCGGCCTGCGGCCCGGACGGGACGCGCGCCCACGCCCGCTTCCGTCCCCGGTCCGGGGCCCCGTGAACGGCGGATGGCCCCGGCGCCTCACGACACCGGGGCCTGTCCTCCCCTGTTTCCGACCTGGAGCCCCGAGCTCTTCAGGTCGGTCCCTGCGGGCCCTCATCCCCGAGTGGCCCGCCTCCCGGAGGAGATCTCCCCTCCGCGGCCGACGTCAATCCTTGGAAGCGGTCACTCGAACGAGCGGTGTTGCACGCCGGAACCCAGTTTTCGAATAAGAGTTCGATAGTCTGCTGGTACGCGACCACACGGTGATCGAGGGACCAGAAGGGGGTGCCAGAACTATGGTGCGGCGCATCGATGTGACCGGAACCGACGGCGTACGCCTCGCGGCCTGGGAGTTCGCGGATCCGCCCAAGGAGCGTGCGGAGAGTGATCGCGCCCCCGGCGTCTTATTGCTCCACGGGCTGATGGGCCGCGCCTCGCACTGGGCCTCCACCACCCGCTGGCTCGCTGAGCGACACCGCGCGGTCGGCCTCGACCAGCGCGGCCACGGCCGCAGCGAGAAGCCCCCAGAGGGCCCGTACACGCGCGACGCGTACGTCGCCGACGCCGAGGCCGCGATCGAACAGCTCGACCTCGGCCCCGTGACGCTCGTCGGACACGCCATGGGAGCGCTCACCGCCTGGCAGCTCGCCGCCAAGCGCCCCGATCTCGTCCGGGCACTGGTCATCTGCGACATGCGGGCCTCCGCACTCGGTGCGGCCTCGCAGCGGGAGTGGGAGGACTGGTTCAGGTCCTGGCCGGTGCCGTTCGCGACGCTGTCCGAGGTACGGAAGTGGTTCGGTGAGGACGATCCCCGGGTGGAGCGGCCCAACCCCTCGCGCGGTGAGTTCTTCGCCGAGGTGATGGCCGAGCGCGCCGATGGCTGGCGGCCCGTCTTCTCCCGCCGCCAGATGCTCCAGTCCCGCGCCACCTGGGTCTTCGACGCGCACTGGGAGGAGCTGGCCCAGGTCGGCTGCCCGACCCTGGTGCTCCGGGGGCTGGACGGCGAGCTGGGCCGGGCGGAGGCCCAGGAGATGGTCCGGGTGCTGCCGCGCGGGCAGTACGCGGAGGTGGCCGACGCCGGACACCTCGTCCACTACGACCAGCCGGAGGGCTGGCGGGCCGCGGTCGAACCCTTCTTGGAGCAGCTGGCCGAGGACGGCCGGGACGAGCGGGACGACCGCGAGCCGGTGGCTCCGTAACCCTGCCGCCCGCCCCCGCCCGCCCCCGTCACCCCTTGCTGACCGCCGCCAGGATCTCCGGCAGCCGGTCCGCGGTCCGGGGCGCCGCCACCCGCAGCCCGGCCCAGGCGATCAGCGCCCCGTACACCGCACCCGCCGGCAGCAGCACCCACAGCCACTCCTGCGCATCGGCGACCCGCAGCCAGATCGTCGCGGCGATCACCGGGGCGCACAGCAGCGCCGCCGACACCATGCCGCCGAAGATCGACATCCAGGCGAGCCCGGCCTGACCCGGCGCCACGTTCTTGAACGCGCCGTCCTGCGGGATCGAGTACGGCAGATTCGCGGAGGCCACCGCGCCCGTCGCCAGCATCGCGCCCAGCAGCGCGAACGACAGCCCCATGACCCCCGGCAGCTGCTGCCAGTCCCCGAGCAGCGCACAGGTCAGCACCGTCACCAGGATCGTGTAGGGAAGGGTGATCAGCAGCAGGGCCAGTGCGCGCGCCCGCAGCTCCAGGTACGCGTCCCGGGTCGAGGAGATCGTCAGGGCCACCATCCAGAACGCGGAGGTGTCCTGCCCGAACTGGTTGTACATCTGGATGCCGAGCATCCCGGCGGCGAAGCAGGCGAAGTAGACGGAGCCGGTGCCCTGCAGCGCGTTGAGCAGCGGCACGATCAGCCCGATCGCCAGCGCCGTCACCCACGCGGCCTTGGTCTTCGGGTCCCGGGCGACGTACCGCAGGCTGCGCTGCATCACCGTGCCGGTGCGCCCCTCGGGGAACAGCGCCCAGATGCCCGAGCCGCGCGAACCGGACTTCGCCCGGTCCGGCGCTGCCGCGGCGAGCGTCGAGCCGTCCGGCGCCGTCATCAGCTTCACCAGGCTGCGCTGCCACAGCCACACCAGCAGGGCCAGCGCCGCCACGGAGAGCAGCAGCTGAACGGCGGCCCGGCCGTACGAGCCCTGGGACGCGGAGTGCACAGAGCCGATGGCCGACGCGGGCGGCAGCCAGCGCACCACCTCCGCCGCCGGGTCCAGCGCGGAGAGGCCGCCGGCCTGGCCGAGCCGCTGCGCCCCGAAGTTGACGGCCTGGATGCCCACGGCGATCACCAGCCCGCTGAGCACCGCCAGATCGCGGCCCTTGCGGGACGTCAGCAGCCGACTGTTGGCCGTGGCGACGGCCCGCGCCAGCGCCACGCAGACCAGCAGGGTGAGCGGGGCGGCCAGGACCGCGAACACGGCGGCGCCCGCCCCGTGGGCCAGCGCGATCACCGAACCGGCCGTCAGACAGAGCGTGAACAGCGGGCCGATACCGACCAGCGAGGAGGCCAGCAGCGCGGTGATCAGGGGCCTCGGCCGCAGCGGCAGCATCACCAGCCGGCTCGGGTCGAGGGTCTCGTCCCCGTCGGAGAAGAACAGCGGCATCACGGCCCAGCCCAGCGCCAGCACCTCGGCCAGCAGCACCACGAGCGATTCCACGTGGGCGTTGCCGCGCAGCGCGATGAGCGCGATGAGCTGGCCCGCGGCGATCAGCAGGGTGATGACGACGGACGCGATGTACGCGGCCCGCCGCCCCGACGACTGCCGCAGCCCGTTGCGCAGCAGCGACAGCTTCAGCCGGACGAAGACGGGAACCAGAGCCGTACCGCCCGCGGTGCCCGTCCGGGGCCCGGATCCTGCCGGGGCGTCGAGCACGCTCATCGGGCACCGCCCAGCCAGTCGAGGGCGTCGCCGTCGTCGCGGCCACCCGCGCCGACGAGCTCAAGGAACGCGTCCTGGAGCGTGGGCGCGTCGCCGCGCACCTGCGCCAGGGTGCCCTGGGACCGGATGCTGCCGGCCGCCATGACGGCCACCCAGTCGCACAGCGACTCGACGAGCTCCATCACATGACTGGAGAAGATGACGGTCGCCCCGGAGCGGGTGTAGCGCTCCAGCACCTTGCGGATGGTCTGCGCCGACACGGGGTCGACGCCCTCGAACGGCTCGTCCAGGAAGAGCACTTCGGGGTTGTGCAGCAGCGCCGCCGCGAGCCCGATCTTCTTCCGCATGCCGGTCGAGTAGTCGACGACCAGCTTGTGCTGGGCGCCCGCCAGATCCAGTACGTCCAGCAGCTGGGTGGCGCGGCTGTCCGTCTCCGGACCCGGCAGCCCGCGCAACCGGCCGGTGTAGCCGAGCAGTTCACGCCCCGAGAGGCGTTCGAAGAGCCGCAGGCCCTCGGGCAGCACGCCGATCCGGGACTTCACCTCGACCGGATCGCGCCAGACGTCCCGCCCGCCGACCTCGATCCGGCCCATGTCGGGGCGGAGCAGCCCGGTGACCATGGACAGGGTGGTGGTCTTGCCCGCGCCGTTGGGCCCCACCAGACCGATGAACTTGCCCGCGGGCAGCTCCAGATCGATTCCGGCCACCGCCGTCTGCTCCCCGAACCGTTTCCAGAGCCCCTCCACGCGCACCGCGGGCGGTGTCACCCGCGGCGCTTCCGTTTCGGCCGTCTGCTCTGTCCTGTCGGTGTCGCGCCGGTCCGGCATCGTGCACGCCCTTCGAAGTCCCCGTGTGTGGGGGCCACCCTACGAAAGGCGGGTCCGCGCGTCAGCAGCTTCCCGGCCGCAGGCGTAGGCGAGCGGGCTGATCAGCTCCTCCACCTCGGGCAGCCAGCGGTTCGCGGTGGTGGGGCGTCGGACCCACTGCACGGAGCCGCTCCCGCCGACCCGGGTCGGCGGGGCCGTCACGTACTGGCCCTCGCCGCAGCCGCGCAGCCCGATCGCGGGGGCGCTCCAGCCCAGCCGCCGCACCAGCGCGTCGGACTTGGCGGCGGCGCCCGGCAGCACGAAGAACTGCATCCGGCGGTCGGGGGTGCGGGTGACCGGGCCCAGCGGCAGGCTCAGCCGCTCCATCCGGGCGAGTGCCAGGAATCCGGCCGACTCCGGTACGTCGATCGCGTCGAAGGCGCGGCCGGTCGGCAGCAGGATGGACGCCCGGGGCTGCCGTTCCCACATCCGGCGGGCCGCCGCACCGCTGCCGGTGGCCAGGCCCGCCCAGTCGGCCCGGGTGGGGTGTGCGCCGGGAGCCGCACACCGGTCCTCGCCGCAGGAGCACCGCTCCACCCCGGCGGCCGGCTCCAGCCAGGTGCCGGGGCACACGTCCCAGTGCCGCTCCTCCGTGTACCGCACGGCGGCGTCGAGCAGCGGCTCGGCGCGCTGCTGGGGGACCTGCGCGCCTTCCATGACTCCGATGGGCTCTTCCACGCACAGCACAACTCCCGCCACCACCTCGGGTTACGGGCGTGGCATGCGCGGTTGGGGGCCGCTTCGCTCCCGCATACGGGGCGCATCGATGCATGGGCGGGGGCGCGCGGTAGGCGTCACGGCGAAGGACGGGTAACCAGATACGGGAATTCCGGCACAGTTCGTCTCGCATCTTAGAGCGCTTGCTGTGACGAAAGATGCAAGACGTCGTGAAAGTGACCAACACGATGAATCGGTGCATTTCTCAGGCACATGTCGGGCAGTGATCCGGCAACGATCACTGCGGCCTCAGGGGGACAAACATGGCAGCCAGGCCTCTCGTCGCACGCCAGCCGAACGAACGGCTGCAGGCGCTCATTCAGGAAGCCGGATGCTCGAACGCGGGCCTGGCCCGCCGCGTCAACATGGTCGGGGCCGAACGCGGGCTCGACCTCCGGTACGACAAGACCTCGGTCGCCCGCTGGCTGCGCGGACAGCAGCCGCGCGGCCGGGCGCCGGGGATCATCGCGGAGGCGCTCGGCCGCAAACTCGGCCGTACCGTCACGATCGACGAGATCGGGATGGCCAACGGCAAGAACCTCGCCTCCGGTGTGGGCCTGCAGTTCGCCCCGACGGTGATCGGGGCGATCGAGCAGGTCTGCGAGCTGTGGCGCAGCGACGTCGGCCGCCGCGACTTCCTGACCGGCTCCGCGGTGGCCTCTTCCGCGCTGGTCGAGCCCAGTCGGGACTGGCTGATCAGCGGTGCGGACCCGCAGGTCGCTCGGGCGGCCGGGGCCCGGGTCGGGATGCCGGACGTGGAGGCGGTGCGGGCGATGACGGCCGCGCTGGTCGACCTCGACCACCGGTTCGGCAGCGGACATGTGCGGCCGGTCCTGGTGCACTACCTCAACAGCGTGGTCTCCGGGCTGCTTTCGGGCGCGTACCGCGAATCGACCGGGCGGGAGCTGTTCGCGGCGGTCGCGCGACTCACCGAACTGGCCGGGTACATGGCGATCGACACGGGTCAGCCGGGCCTCGCCCAGCGGTACTACATCCAGGCGCTGCGCCTCGCGCAGGCGGCCGGTGACCGCGCCTACGGCGGCTATGTGCTGGCCGCGTCGATGAGCCATCTCGCGGCCCAGCTCGGCAATCCGCGCGAGATCGCCCAGCTGGCCAGGGCCGCGCAGGAGGGGGCGCGCGGACGGGTCACGCCCAGGGCGGAGGCGATGTTCTACGCCGCAGAGGCGCGCGGCCACGCCCTCCTCGGGGACGCCGGCACCTGCCGGTCGGTGGCGAGCCTGGCGCAGGCGGCCCTGGACCGCGCCGACCCGGACAGCGGTGACGAGCCCGACTGGATCGCCCACTTCGACCACGCCTATCTGGCCGACGAACTGGCGCACTGCCACCGCGATCTCGGCCAGGCGGAGGCGGCCGCGCGCCGGGCGAAGGAGTCCCTGGACGGCCACCCGGAGTCCCGGGCCCGCCGCCGCGGCATCGGCCTGGCGCTGCTGGCCACGGCGCAGGTGCAGATGCGCGAGGTGGAGCAGGCCTGCCACACCGGGACGCGTGCGATGGAGCTGCTCGGATCGGTGCGCTCCAGCCGGGGCGCGGAGTACCTGGAGGACCTCCAGCAGCGGCTGGTGCCGTACGGGGACGAGCCCGCGGTACGGGAGTTCGGTGCCCGTCTGGAGCTCCAGGCGGCGTGAGCGGAGGGTGCGGCCGGGGCCCGCCGAGGTGCCCGGAGCGGCGGATCGGCCCGGCCCACCCCTTAACTGCGTCTTAAGGCCGCTGAGCGTTACAGCCCGTGTGAAGGGGTGGTGAGTGACCTCACGCGCTTGGCGAACGGCGGCCGCCACCCGATAGCGTGAGCCGACGATTCCATAGGTTGACACGTAGGAGTCCCGGTGACACAGAGCGGACAGGGCGACGAGCAGCAGCTCCCTGCTGTACGACCCGCGCACGAGGGTGTCGTGCTGCCCGCGGGTGGCGGCGAGCCCTGGACGCCGGGGGCGCCCGCGGACCAGTCGGCCCCGGCGGAAGGCCAGCCGTGGGGTCAGCCCTGGGGACCGCAGGCGCCGCACCAGGACGCCGCGTCACAGGGCCGGTACGGGCAGCAGGGCGGCCGGCCCGCGTACGGGCAGCAGGGCGGGCAGTACGACCAGGGGCAGCAGCAGCCGGCGTACGGCCAGGGCCAGTACCAGCAGGGCCACCAGGGGCCGTCCTACGGCCGGCGGCAGCCGCCCGCGCAGCCGCAGGGCCCGTACGCCCAGCCGCTGCCGCCCGAGGCGGTGCCCGGCATGGGCATGGGCGGGGACTCGGACGCCACGCAGTACATCGCGCCGGTGCCCCCGGGCCCCGCGCCGGGCGGGCTGCCGCCGGAGAACCCCGCGGAGTCGACCCAGTACCTGGGCCAGGGCCGGCCGCAGGGGTACCAGCAGCCCCCGCAGGGCGGCCAGGACTCCGACGCGACCCAGTACATACCCCCGGTGCCCGGTGGAGCCCCGTACGGCATCAGACCCGGCACGCCCGGCGAGCGCCCGCCGCCCGCCGAGTTCGACAACCTCTTCCGCAGCGACGAGCCCGCGGGCGCGACGCAGCAGATGCCCCGGTTCGACCCCGGCCAGCAGCCTCCGCAGTACCAGGGCCCCCCGCAGCCCCAGCAGTCGTACCAGCCGCCGCCCCCGTACAGCGGACCCGGGGACGGGGTGCCGGGGGAGGGGCGCGAGGAGCGGCGCAAGCGGCCCGCGCACGTCCCGCTGATCGCCGCGGTCGTCGTCGGCTGTGCCGTGATCGGACTCGGCGCCGGTGCGCTGCTGAGCGGTGGCGACGACGACGACAAGGACGCCAAGCAGCCCGTGGCCTCCGCGAGTTCACCTGCCGCCCAGTCGTCCAGCAAGGCCGCGGTCGACCCGGCGAAGCCGCAGGCGGAGGAGCTCGACAAGCTCCTCGCGGACAGCAACAACAGCCGGGCCGCCGTCATCGGCGCGGTCGAGAAGACCAAGACCTGCACCAACCTCGACCAGGCCGTCGCGGATCTGAAGGGTGCCGCCCAGCAGCGCCGCGACCTGGTCACCCGGCTCAAGGGCCTGTCGGTCGACAAGCTGCCGAACCACGGCGGGCTGACCGCCTCGCTCACCAAGGCCTGGCAGGCCTCCGCGTCCGCCGACGACCACTACGCCGCCTGGGCCGCGCAGGCCAAGAGCAAGAAGGTCTGCAAGCACGGCAAGGCCCGTACGACCCCGCAGACGCAGGCGGCCAACGTGCAGAGCGGCGAGGCGAGCAAGGCCAAGCGCGAGGCGTCCAAGCTGTGGAACACCATCGCGAAGAAGTACGGCCTGACCGAGCGCGAGTCCACCGCGCTCTGACCACGGCGCCGGGGACGGGCAGGCGGGCGGGCGGAACCCCGGCCGCCGGGCCCGTCTCAGCCGGTGGCGCTCGCGTCCGCCAGGGTCTTCGCCACGTCCACGAAGCCCTTCTTGTCGGCGACCAGCTTGCCGTCGCGCACCACCTGGAACGTCACCTTGCTGTTGACGATGCGCGGATACGAGTCCGAGCCGATCATGTCCTCGTAGCGCCAGCGCAGTTCGGGGGTGAGGCCGCCGGTGTCGACCCGGATGCCCTTGTTCAGGCCCTTGGCGACCTTGCCCGCGGTGATCTCCGGCTCGTCCAGCGACTCGACGATCGACTTCAGGGCGGTGTAGGCGATCCAGGTGGTCTGCACGCCCGTGTCGTCCGGGTCGATCCGGTTGTCACCGAAGGCGTGCTCGCGGATCACCTGCCGCATCCGGTTCCAGCGGGCGTCACCCGCGTCCGGGTACCAGCCGGTGACGTACGCGCCCTCGAACGGGCTGTCGCGGCCGCCCGTCCGGTCGATGAGCGGCTGGCCGACGCTGCCGAGCACCGAGGAGATGCTGACCGCGGCGGTCGCCGGCGCCAGCCGCCGGAAGGAGTCGAAGAAGGTTTCCGTGCGGTCGCCCAGCACGGCCGTC